>CAISTO010000056.1 GCA_903888395.1 uncultured Bacteroidota bacterium
CATATCGTTACTCACCCAAAGGTTAATTTCCTCTGGTTGTTCAGGGCCAATTTTACCTATTGTGTTTATGCCTATTTTATCATTATATAAATTCTTTAAATCAGTATCTCTATTTTCGATAAATTCTTTATCAATCAAAATAGGGTCGTAAATTCGATCAACTCCAAAGGATCTAATTTGTCTATGATCTTCAGCTTCTGAATAACCAACTAAGTACCATCGCTTATTGCTTTCCTTTAATAAATAGGGATGGATGATAATGGACTTAAATTGCTTCTTCTTATATGAGTAGTGAATGAACGAAACAGGGATTTTTTTCTTGATGCTACTTACAAGGGTTTCAAAATGCTCCATGCCACGCATGTAGGTTGTCTCTTCGGGCTGTATAGCATTTGCCAGTTTTTCTTCCTTATCTGATTTTTTAATATCAACTGCTGAAAGTAGTTTATCGATCGCATGATTGTAGGAATCATTTACCTTGATGCCTTTAAAGTGTTGTAATACACCAGCGGCTAATTCAATAGCTTCAATTTCTTTATCATTTAACCCAAATGTTTGTATTGTAAAATCTGGGAAAGAATCTAAATCATAATAATAACTGTTACGTGATTTTCTGAATTTGATAGGAGCATTATAGCCACCATCAGCTTCACTTTTTTTCATATTCCCAATATCCTTTTGAATGGTTTCTCTAGATACCTTAGTTTTTAATTTACGCTCAATAGCATAAATCAAATCATCCATGGTAGGATAGGGCTTATAAATATTTGTTAAACATTCATCAATGATTTTATATCTTAAAGTGGCATCACTTTTAGGAGGCATAATTTATGAGCTTAAAATTTCTTTAAGTAAAGGTAAAAAATTAAACGGATAAACGATACGGTTTAAATTTTTGACTTATTTTATTGTCCATAAATGGCCACAAAAATTTGACAATGAATAGGTGTTTAAATACCATTTCAGAATACAAAAGTATACAAGCAAAGTGTATACTGAGTGCTTAATTGTGACACAATTGTGTAACGGCTAGTGTAGGCTTGTACATCATGCTATCATTAGGTTTGGGCTATTTTGGCCCGCATTTTCCCGAAAAATTCCGGACCTATTCGAACTTTCTCAGACCTGTTCGGGAAGGTTCGATTTGGAACTGATTGGCCTAAAGAAAAATTGGGATGTTTCCGGAAAAGTTCGGGAACGTTCGGACCTTTTAGTTTTGCAATTTTTTAGTTTTTTTGATGTGATTCTATTGTTTGAAAATTTATTGTACTTAGTAATCAGCGTTTTAATAGTTGTTAACCGATTACTTTAATATCAGTTTATAGTCTAATTTTATTTCACAAAGTAATAACATGCATTATATAGATCGCCTCAATATATTACCTAATACGCAACAGCGTTTTGGTAATTATTTTAATAGTCAACCTGAATTAGCACATTTAGTTAATGGCAATTTGAAACGAGATAGTATAGTCATTTATGGTAAAAGCGGTAGCGGAATAACACATGTTTTGAATGCTATTTGTAATACATATATAGATCATAACAAAAAAGTATTTTGTATTAATACTCAATGGCTTTTGCATATCGAAAAACTATTGAAGTTTGATCACGATGTAGATATTTTTTTAGAGAGTTTAATGAAATTTGATGTTATTGCCATTGATAATTTGCAGTTGCTATACCATAAGTCAAATGTCAGAAAACAGTTTATGATTGATATTATTAATTTTGCTCATATAAATGGAAAATCCATTATTTTGGGTTGTAGTAATCCTGATAGAGATTTTACTAAATCAAAAAAATTAGCCCAAGATTTTAATTTTCAAAGAATTGAACTTAAAGAATTAAGTACATATGATGTTTTTAAGGCACTGACGAATTTATGCACGCCTGAAGATGAAATACCCGAAGCATTGTTGTATGCTATATCAGGCTATAATGGAATGATACAACAGCATATTCAATGTTTGATTTCGATTAGATTTAATCCTTTATTAAAAGCAATTAAGGGTAAAGACCTTGCAATTGAAGATTATGAGCGATTGTTCAATATTAAATCCTATTTCCCAAAGCAGCAATTCAGAAAATGTTTTTACCAGATGAAGTTTGATTTTACAGGTATTTCATTGTCCAAAATGAGCCACTAAAGGCGTACTATGAATTTATCTTTAAATACAGTTTGAGGATACAAAAGTATACAGGCAAGGTGTATGCCGATGGCTTATTTGTAGCACAATTGTGCAACAAATAGAGTAGGCTTGTAACGATTGTTATCATTAGGTTTGGGCCATTTTGGCCCGCATTTTCCTGGAAAATTCCGAACCTATTCGAACTTTCTCGGACCTGTCGGGAAGGTTCGAGTTGGAACTGATTGGCTTGAATAAAAATTGGGATGTTTCCTGAAAAGTTCGGGCACGTTCGGACCTTTTAGTTTTGCAATTTTTTAGTTTTTTTTGATCTGATTCTATTGTTTGAAAATTTATTGTATTTAGTAATCAGCGTTTTAATAGTTGTTAACCGATTACTTAAATATCAGTTTATAGTCTAACTTTATTTCACAAAGTAACAACATGAGTCGTTCATAAATGTTTTTAGTAATCTTAATTAATTTCTAATAATTTTATCGCCATAAATTTATCTTCATATCCTTCCCGCGGATTCGGTACTAATATAAATTTCACTAATAACCCTTTTGATGGATTAAACGAACAATATTTGCCATTAAAGTAATATTGATTTATTTGGTTTTTGCCATCAATTGCTGCAAAACCGGTGGAATTATTTTGATTATAATCGATAATTTTACCTTGAACATATGGTAGTTTGTTTTCAAAATTAGTCTGATCTTCAATTTTTATTACTACTCCTGATTCATTTATTAAAACAATATCTTGTCTTGTAATATTATCTCTATTAGATTTATAAATCAAAGTCGTTTTTGAATGGATAAAATATATATAATATTTGTCTTTTGATGTATCAGTGACAATTCCATAATCAAGAAATGATACATGTTTATGATAGTTTTGTATTAAGTTGTTTCTATAGAGAAATATTAAGTTTTTGTTTTTAATTTTTAGACTTTCAATAAGAAATTTTGAAATAACTTCGTCGTTTATTATTGTTTCAGGATGTACAATCATCTTATTTGTGTCACCTGAATTTATATTTTCAAGAATTAAATTTTTATTTATGTTTTTTGAATCAGGCACTAATGTAATATGAAGAAAATTATTAATTCTTGTTTTCGAATTTTCTACATTTATTAAACTACCAATAGGGATAGTATTGTTGTATATATTTTTGTCAAAACCATTTAATAAAATGTTTTTTACTTCGTCAAAATGATTGTAGTCAAGAAATATTACGGTGTTTTTTTTAATTGAATGTTTAAGTTTGAAGATTTTACATTCTATTTTCTTGTTTTGAATATTAAAATGTAAAAAGTTCGTTGGATTGAAATTATTAATTTCATTACTTAACAATGCAACGGTAATTGGAAAACACTCTGTTTCATTGTCGGGATTTTCCAATATATTTGTTAAGTTTATATTATTACAGTATTTTGTGAATTCTTTTTGTATATTTTCATTCAATAAATTCCATTTAATATTTTGAATAAGTTCTATGTATATTTGAGACAAATTGCTGTTCCTTCGAATAGAACTTTCTATTAGGCAGATTGTTTCTGGCAAATAGTTGTTCAAGTGAAAGATTGAAGCAAACTGCATTATATCTTTTTCCTGATATTTACCATTGTCAAGTTGATTTATAATTAAATCTCTAGCTTCCTTTTTTGAAATATGATTCTCTAAAATTTTTCTCAGAATTTTTCTATTATTGTTTAGGTAATTTTCTTCGAAATTGTAATTAGACACATCGGTGAAATTTAATGAAATAAGTTTCTTTAATATGTCTGGATCTTTTTTTTCTGTGTTATCATAGTATTCCTTAATACTCAAATATGATACATTTCTTAGAATTCCCTTTTTAATTTGGTTAACCCGTTGGACAATTGATGGAAAGCTAATGTATTCACTAGCACAATGATTCATATATGTAAATAAAGTAGAAACTTTATTTGCGTGTGTTATTAAAGTATCTTGTATTTTCTCAAAAAGGATGTTTTTATCATTTTGGTTGATTTGTAGATTTGGTATAAAAGGTATTTCTTTATAATCTTTTAATTCAATTTCATCGCAAAGCCAAAGTGATACCCAAGCTGGATTTAAAAAAATTATTTCATAAATTTTTTCTGAATTTAGAATTGAAATTGCTTGGAATAAATTACTTATAGGAATAGGTTCTTTTCCTGTATTTAAATATATTATTCGCCATAATTTAACATAATTAGTTAAATATTTCTCCATTAAATTATATGCTTCCGAAGCAAATGCTTTGCTTCCGCTTGCTACTTTGGCGGCAATGTAAATCTCTTTGTTAAAATCTTCTCCACTTAAATCAGAGATGTTTTTTTGAATTTTGTGTTTTTCTGAACCGTAACATAGAAGTTCTATAAATTTGTTTGATTTTTCTATATTATTAAATAAGCCTATGCATAGTTGAAAAGCTTCAGTCCAATTTTCGTTGTATTCTTTTAAAGTGAATTCAGTATTCTCTTGAAATTGAGAAAAAATATTATATGCTGCAAAATATTCAAGGTAGGATTCATGCACAAAAGATAATATTTCCGATTCATTTATTTTTATTATATAATTGTCTATCAGTTCTTTATATAACAAATCAACATCTATTCGACTGTTTAAATCGTTCAAAGCATTCCTAATTAAATCCTTAAAATAGAATTTATTGCAACTATTTTGATTCGTTTTTCTTAAAATAAAACAAATTTTACCTAATGTTTGTAATTTAGTTTCATAATTAACTTGATCTGTCTTAGTTTCTTCTCATTGAAAAATATTTTTAATAAAGTAGTAATAAAGCAATCCTTTGTTTGAAGGAACTATTCCCGTTCGTGAAATATATAAAATCATTTTTAGCATTAATGGATTATGAGCTAATTCCATTAATTCTTCATTGTTTTTAAGTTGATTCCATAAATTTACACTTGTTTTTTTATCATATTTAGAAATGAATTCTTCTATTTGTTGGTTTTCAAGAGCTTTAATTTCATATGCTGGTAGGTCAAATTGTTTTTTGTATGATGTTTTTCTTTCGCTAATAATAAAATTGCAATTAGGATAATCAATTATTAAATTCTTTAGTTCAATAGTTGCTTCTCTTTTGTACCTTGTTTGAATCTCATTCGTGCCATCTATTAATATCTGGATATTACCAGTTTGTAAACTTTCTTTGACATAATCTTCTCCAATACTTCTGTAGAGCATTATTAGAAAATTGTTATTAGGACTATATTCTTTTGCCGGCAGATATATAGGAATCTTTTTTTTTGATCCATTAAGAATGGAAATTGAATTTTGATAAAGAATTTTTAATAAAGTTGTTGATTTTCCTGCACCAGGATCACCAATAATTATGAATGATTTCCCTAATCTTTCTATTTCTAGAATGCTTTGATTTGATTTCTTAATTACAATTGGTAAATCATCTTGATCTATATCAATTAAATAATCAATTTCTGGCTCTTCATAATTAAATTCATCCTTAAATTGTATTTCTGGATCTAGGTCAATAATTAAATTTCCTTGTATTTCGATGTCAGAAAAATCTTCTCCAAAAATATTTACATATACATTATCAAGGTTTTTATAATCCGAATTTTTGGTAATTTTATTTAAATATTGATATTCAGGTAAGTACCTCTCAGAAAGAAATTTCTCATTGTGTTTAATCGCTAATAAATAAACAGCAATTGCTATTTCTGAATATGCTAAAATTTCTTTTCTAGGCATATCAGGAGCATCATGAACTACATTTCGTAAATTTACCCTAACTATATCGTTGAGCTGAAGTATTGTGCCTTTTGTTGCGATAATTGGAACAGGTAACGATGTCAATGGCACCTCTTTGTCTATTTTATTCTTGTTATTTAATAGTCCTATTGATAAATTATATAATGTTGTATTAGTTATCCCATTACATACACTATCTCCCTCCCAAAAAACAGTATCTTTATACATTAAGTAACCGATTTTTTTAAGGAATGCTTCATATTTTTGCGCAAGACCTTCTAATGCTATAGGCAACTCATTGAGAGATTGAAATTCTATAATTTTTTCTAAATGAGTATAAAAGTCATTTTTTAGTCTTAATAAAGTGACATCATTTTCTTCATCGTTTATTAATAATAGTAGCAGTTTTGTAATAGATTTTATGTTTGGTATTAACTCTTTAAGACTATATGTTTTTTTAGGAGATTTTGGATCCCAAATTATATCGATTTTATCAATATATTTAACTATATCTATTTCGTTAAGCATAGCTAAATATAAATATTTATTTATATAATCTGTTTCTTTAGGTAAAATTACATGGCTTTTTTTACATTTGTTTATATGCTTATTAACTTCTCAAATCATCCCTTTGAAACTTGGGATGAAAATCATAAAAATGCTGCGATTGATAAATATCAATCTGTAAAGGATATTCCATTCCCTCATATTAATCCTAATGCAGATGAATTAGATATTAAGAGTGAGGCTGTAAGGTATTTAGAACTTATTTTAAACATGGCTCCAGATGCTGTGCATATTATGGGGGAAATGAATTTCACCTTTCAGATGATTAATTATTTAATGAAGGAGGGGATTGAATGTATAGCTTCAACCACTGCTCGTATTGTAGAAGACTTTCAGGACGGCACTCAAAAGTCTAGTTTTAAATTTGTGAAATTTAGAAGTTACAATTTCTTACTTGAAGATAGCGTTGAAAATACTAAAAAAGGTTTGGTGTTAAATGCTGGTCAGAAAAAGGCATTTGAATTGATGAAGTCATTTATTCTAAAAGAAAATGATAATGATGTTTTTATCTTGAAAGGTTACGCAGGTACTGGTAAAACAACCCTTTTAAGATATTTTATTGAAAAGTGCTGCGAGGAAAAATTGACTGTCACACTAATGGCATCCACTGGTAGAGCGGCAGCTGTTTTAAAAACAAAGGCTAAATTTAATGCTACTACAGTTCACTCCTTGGTTTATAAATTTGATGAAGTAAAAGCTACCAGTGAAGATGCATGGAAAATGGAAGGGGATGAAAAAGGGCAATTGTATTTGAATTTTACTCCTTGTTTGATTAATGATAATGATTTAACTGATGTATATATTATAGATGAAGCATCTATGATTTCTGGATTTACTAATAAATCTATAAATGGAACTAAATTTGGCTCTGGGAATTTATTGAATGATTTGCTTGAAGTTGTTGGTAATTCAAAATTAATATTTGTTGGTGATCCATGCCAATTACCACCTGTTGATGAGGCTTCTTTTTCAGCTGCACTCGATACTGATTTTTTAAGAAATAATTTGCATAAAAAAGTGATTGACTTTGAGCTTACCGAAATACAACGCCAAGGTGCAAATAGCGAAATTCTTGAAATTGCGGCTCCATTAAGAGAACAAATTATTTCAAAAGCAATTCCAGAATGGCCGAAACTTGAAATTAGTAATCGATACAAGGATGTAAGAGCATTTAATTCAACGGACGAGTTAATTAAGCAGTTTTTGATTGTTTTTAAGACTGTTGGAAGCGAAAATTGTATATTAGTTACCCATAAAAACAGCGAGGCACATGAAAATAATATATCCATTAGAAAGGACCTCTTTCCAAATAAAGGATCAGTGCAAGTAGGAGACATTTTGATGATAATAAAGAATTGTATGCGCACTGGGTTGAGAAATGGCGACCAAGTTATAGTTCAAAAAATTGGAGAAAGCGCGCAGCGTGCCAAACAAGTTTTTTTACGACTTACAGTTAAAGATATTAATTCTGGAGTTGTGCATGATACAATGTTAATTGAATCCCTATTAAATAGTTCCTCTTCTAAATTAGAATCAAATGAGAGTCGCGAATTAATAATTGATTTTGATTACAGAATGAAAGAGGCTAAGATCATTAGAAATTCCTCAGACTATAAAGTTAAAATGAAAGCAGACATCTATATCAATGGCTTGCAAGCAAAATATGGCTATTCTATTACATTGCAAAAAGCACAAGGCGGTGAATGGCAACATGTTTTTTTAAATATTACAAAATCGGTTTATATTTCAAAATTTGAAGGTAAACCACAAGATATGATAAAATGGTTTTATACAGCTATTACTCGAACTCAAAAATATTTGTATTTAAATATAGGAAGTTGGATTAAAACTACATAGTAAGTTACAAACAGCAAATGAAATTATTAAGCTTGCTATTGATAGAAATCAGTAGTATGCAGTAATGTCTTTTTTATTTTGTCTTTAAAACTCTTAGGTCCAATAACTTTTACACCAGATCCATAAGATAAGATAACTTTTTCGAGTTCAATATTTGGAAACACTTCAATTGTAATTAATAACCCGTTTTCATCGTGTTTTTTAACTTTTTGAGATTCATGTATGGGTTTGGTAATTACATATGGTGCTTCCTCTTTATTAAACAATAATTCAATTTTGCATAGTTTAGTACTTTCGAGTTTTGTAACTCCAATTATGTCTTCAAAGTATTCATTAAAATTAATGGTTTTGTTTTTAATGAATTTAATTTTAGATATTTCGAATTCTACTATTCTATCTAGAGCAATATTGGAAATGGTTTTATATTCGTCATTCAATCCAAATAAAAACCAACGGTTATTATATTGTTTTAAATAGTATGGATGAATAATGTACTCTGTTTTTTTTATTGCCTTGAATGGCTTGTAGCTAATATTTAAGCACTGTTCGTTATAAATAGCATTAAATATGTCTCCTAAAAATTCAATACCTTTTAGATAAGCGTTCGAATCGAAGCTAATAATATTTGAGGTATTATCTTTCAATTCAAAACCATTATTAATTTTAGTTACTATTTCATTTACCCACGAAAACTGAGGCATTCCATCAAACCTTGAAATAATTTCAAGGGCTGATTTTATTTGTATTAATTCAGTTTTGCTTAATGGTTGATTGTTGATTGAAAAGTTAGGGTCTCTATATCTATAAATTGACTTTCTGCTAACTTTTACTCGTTCAATATCTGCTTGCCATCCTGCGTCACTTTCCATAAATGAAATATCGTCTCTTAATGTTCTTACAGAAATTCCATTACTTGATGGGTCTATTGCAGACAAGGCATCACAGCATTCATTCATTAAATCTTCGAATGTGTATGTCCTTCCGCTATTTCTAAAGCAAGAATCGAGAACCTTATATCGTATTTGAGCATATTTTGTTGTAGCCATTTTTTGTTGTGCAGATAGGTTGCACAATAATAAAATAAATTTGTTTCAAATCCAAATCATATGAGAAACTACATAGCAAGAAGAGTGAATGATATCGGTAAATATGAGAATACTAAATTAGGCAAATCATTTTTGAAGGCAATTTTGACTAAAGATATTATTGCATTTGAGAACATGTTATTGGAAGAAAATTCCTATTTCAATGGATTATGTAAGTGGAAAAGTTTAGAATTATTGAAAACCTATTTCGAAAAGTGCAATGAGCAATTTATTGAAATTGAATTTGACCAATG
>CAISTO010000057.1 GCA_903888395.1 uncultured Bacteroidota bacterium
CAAGAGCCTCAAACTTTTAAAAATGTCTTTAACAATAAAGATGTAATCGCATTAGATTATCTTCAAAATAAAAACTTTGAGGATTTATTGACCCGTGATTTAGGAGCTTACGACAACGAGGTTGTAATTGGCTGGAGTCTTGGCGGGCAGGTTGCAATTCGATTAATTGAAAAGCAAATATTGAAGCCTAAGTTATTAATTTTAATAGCTACGCCTTTTCAATTTGTTGAAGATGATAAAAATAATATAGGAATGTCAAAAGATTTATTTAATTCTCTTCAAATTTAATGTTAAGTTTCTCCAATGTTAATTGGTCGGGCCGTTGATTTGAAGAAATATTTTTCAAAGCATAAAGACAGCCATCATCACCAAGTCCAATTAATATTGCGTGATATAACTCCATTCCACGACATTGCTCTTTATCTAGTTTTAATATTTGAATTATTTTTATTTTTTCCATATTATTTACCCTCCAATTCAAATTCTTTTACTTTTTGTTCAACAAACTTTTTAGCTTTTGTTAAACTTTTAAATGCAACATCTTCTTTAATAATTTTATCTACCATTTGATAATCTGCTCTTATCAGAAAAACATTTTTTTTAGTATCTTCAAGCTTTAATTCAAATATTTGTCTATTTATTGTTTTTGATGTTTTAAAATTAACGCCGTAAATTTTTTTTTCCTCTTCGGAGCATTTTTGTTTTATACTAAAACTTTTTTCAATACCTTCAACAAAATATGATTCAATTTTTTTCCATGTCATATTATTTACCCCCCAATTGTTCAAATTCTTCTTCGAGTAAAAAGAAATATTCGTGATTAGTCATTATTTACCCTCCGATTCTTCTTCAATATCACCAATTATATCATCTTTATCATCTTCAATCCATAAATCAGCATTTGTATCAGCTATTAATTGCATTGCCTTTTCTGCATTTGCTTCGCTCATAGATTGCAATATTTCTAATCTTGTTTTGCCCTGATATTTTTTGCTTAGATAATCTGTTATTTCTTCTTTAGTTTGCATTTTTGCCAAAGCTTCTTTTAATTTATTGAGTCTTTCTTCTTCGGCACTTGCTTTTAATTCTTCGCCCGCAATATCTGATAAGTTTTTCATTTGTCCTTGCGGTTCTTTTAAAAATGTTTTTTTGTTTTTTGCTTGTTCGCTAGCTTTGTTGCCATCGTCATCTTCAGCTCCAACATTTACTAATGATTGTAAACCGTAGCGTCTTGCATAAGTTATACCGCTACCTTGTGCTTGAGCATCGTTTTGTTTCGCATAAATTATTTCTGTTAAACACTCCATTGATTCACCACTTTCATGAAGCAATAAAGTTTTAATATAATTTTTACCATCAACTTGAACAATTGGTTGTAAAACTGCAATACCGTTTTCATTTAATGCGGGCAAACAAGCTTCTCTTATTGAATTTAAATCAGCATATTTTGATTTAAAATAAGGATTTGAACTATCTTTTGTAGCGTTTCCCATTTTTTTTTGTGCTTCTATAAAAGCTTTTGCAAAATTTTTAATTTCATTCATAGTTTTTTATTTTAAGTTAATAATATTTTTTTATGGTGTAGCCCTATATTATAGAAGCATTGATTAGTTGTCAAGTCTTTTGTTGAA
>CAISTO010000058.1 GCA_903888395.1 uncultured Bacteroidota bacterium
AAAATGAATAATAATGTATTTGAATTATGAAACATATTGAATTTGACGATGCCATAAAACTTTCAAAATTATATCCCAATAGTTTTCAAATTCCAAGTAGAGAGGATTTATTAAAATTAGAAATTGGTCACAATGTAAAAGTTTGTGCAAATGATGAAAGATTTTGGACAAAAATTGTTGAAATTAATTTCGAGACAGAAGAACTAATTGCAACTGTTGATAATAAATTAGTAAAAAATAACATAAAACTAAATGAAAAAGTAAAATTTCATTTTAAGAATATATATTCAATTTATCACTTACATTGTTAATACATGCAAAGCTCTAAATTACCATTGGTTATAAAAGATTCTACTATTACTGGCGAAATGGATTTCGATTTCTTTTATCAAATGATAAAAATAAAATTAACCTTAACCGTAAAAAATATTTTGTATTTGTTTGATGTCATTGTTACACCAGATCAGGTATATATTAAAACTATACTACCAATAGATGGCATAGAAAATACAGAATATGCAAAAAAATGGAATCAAAAAAAATATCTATTTAATGGTAATATTATCAACCCTATTGGATTTAAAACAATTGAAATATTAACAACACAATCTATTTTACTCATTGATAAATATAAAAATGATTCAGAAAAATGGGAGGAAAATCTTACGGATATTAAATATTCCAATGATAATTGTTTAAATATTTCAATTAAAGTATTAAAAGAAATTAAAAACGTTTAAAATGGAAAATCATTCATTATTACCTTCCCATATCGTATTGCCTTCAAAGAGATATAATGATGCAACCGAAGAAGCGGTAATGCATAAAACATTACTTGAGCTAGCTGAGTCTCTATTAATTTATATTGTAGGAATCATGTTAGGAGAGTATAAATCATCTAAACAAGTAAGTTTAAAATTAGAAACGGAATTTTACAAATTTTCAAGACAAAAACCCAGCTTTGGTCATTTTCTATCCATTTTTAGAATGTTAAGTAATGAAATGCCAACTTCTATATTTAATTCTAAATTTGATAAATTTAAGATTTATGAAAAAACAGCTATATTAAGTCATCAATTCAATTTATTAAAAGAGGTGGTGGATGAAGGTGCCGACGATAATTTCCAATTTCATATAGATCAAATCAAGGGCCGCACAATGAGTGCAAGCAAAGGATTACTAGATCTATTTGATACCATCATTATAATACGAAACATATTTGCACATCCGGAGGATAAGGCTGGTAAAAAAGATCATAAAAGAAAATGGCCTTCAACTGATGAGTATTTCAAACAAGTTAATAGTTGTATATATAATGCTATCATGGAAGTTGTGGAAGATGTAGATGTTTTTATTAATTATAAACCAGTTTTTGCAAAAAATATAGATGATAAAAGTAAAAAGGGCACATTTTTACTAGAAACAGGCGAAAAGAACAAAGAATTTGAGTTAGACTTATCCATAGATGATTTATCGCATTTATCTACAGAATTTAGGTACTTACTTGATAGCAAGGATCAGGTTTATGTACAAATTTATTATCACACAATACCCTCTGTAAATCCATCAGTAGCCAAACAAATTATTGATATTGAAAGGGCTAAAATTATAGAACCCCATTTACGTGAAATAATTAAAGAGAAATTAAGTGATGATGGAAAAATAGATAATATGGAGTTCTTAGTAATGCAGGATACAGCAAAAACAGCGGCCATCTCCATTGAAAAGTTATTTATAATTATAGAAGAAGAGAAAAATAAACTTGGACTTTTAGGTACTGTGGGTTCACCTGATATGCCAGGTGATATATTTATTGAAGCAAAAACCGGTAATTATCCAATTTTATTTAATCCATGGTGGTTACATTATTTTTCAATGGTACCTAACGTTGACAAAAGTGTAATTATAAAGCAAAAAAGCGAAGAAAAGGAGTATAAGGTCAAAATTGATACACTTGCAGAAAATGTAAAGTTAATCGTAAACAACCCTAAAATACAAACGGAACAAAAAATATTAAAACAATTTTTATTAAAGAAAAAAGAACTTGAGAATGGATTTAAAAAATCTTTTGATGAAAATTTCAAAATATTGGCAAAATCGGGTGACGGAGAAAAAGAAATAATAGAGAAAAAAATTAATGCTCTTAAAGAAGAGGTTGAAAAAAAATTACCACCACTTATAATTAAAATACAGGAAACGGAGGATAAAATAAAAAGTTTAGAAGAAAGCCAACTTGAAAAACTTACTGAGGCAAATAATAAATTAAATACAATTCAATCTAACTATGAATCTTATGCAAAGTATACCCAGTGGGGCATG
Source organism: uncultured Bacteroidota bacterium (assembly GCA_903888395.1). Lineage (GTDB taxonomy): Bacteria > Bacteroidota > Bacteroidia > UKL13-3 > UKL13-3 > JAAFJM01. Next base: position 2,320 of record CAISTO010000058.1, read on the forward strand.
CATAAAAATATATGGAAGGAACTAGATCAATATGTAGATGTGTTGTTATCAAAAAACTTAAATAAGACTTTTATAATTGAAGAAGACGAGACAGAATCGAGTTGGGTTAATACTACTAATGCTTGGCAAATTGGGGCCTTATCATATACCTATTGGGCAAGAATTCATCCCGCAAAAGCGCCATTGGAAAACATTTTTCATATTGGTTACGCACTTGCAAATCCGTTTAAATGGGTTCCAAAAAATATACATCCAGCATTAAAACCGATTCTAAATAAACCAGTTTCGGTAATGTGGACCTCTGTTGATGATAAAAGACTAGAAAAAATTGATATTGATAATGTGTTAATTTTAAAAAGACGTGAATTTAATAAAGAGCTTATTTTAAAATATGAAAAAGAGCTTATTGAATTAGGAGCAAATGTAAAATTAATCCCTATTGAGTACATTGACAATCCAAGTGATCAGGTAGAACATTTTATGCCTTTTGAATCATTTTTAGAAGTTAGGAACCAGTATATAATCGGTCAAATATATTCTAGACTATGGACTGTAGAAATGTTTTACGAAAATGGACAACTTATAATAACTGCTGTAGAAAAGTATGAAAAAGAGATGCTTACTTTATTGCAGCTATTCTCAAATGTTATTGAACGACTTAATGATTTTGCTTTAGAAATTGGTATAAATGAGGAGGTGATTAAACAAAGAGAAGATCAGGTTTTTAGATGGGAGAAGATTCTAATTGAGAAAATCAGACTTAAATATTCTGAAGGGGCTGAATTCAAACCAACTAAAGAGGAGTTAGAGGAATGGTTGTTTTTTTGTAATACAGAATTAGGCATGAGTAAGTATTTATTTGACTATATTATAAGTAAATTTAGATTTCATAATAGAAATAAAACTTTCTAATTCATGAAAAAATATATAGTACTCTTACTCTCATTTTTCTTTTTTTCTTTACAATTAGTTAGTCAAAGTATTGACAAAATTGTAAATAAGAATATTTATATATCATATTATTCCAGCAAGCTTAAAGTACCATTATATGTAGAATATGATTTATTTAGAGGTGGGGGCTCAGTGAGTAGAAAAAATATGCGATTTATAGAGGAAGAAACCACTGCAAAAAATAAAGATTATGCTAAAAGTGGATTTGATCGAGGACATTTAGTTAGCGCAGAAGATTTTGCTTTTGATAAACAATTAGAAACTTTGACTTTTAGTTATTATAATGTGTTCCCCCAGCATCCTAAATTAAATAGAGGAAGTTGGAAGGCTTGGGAGGCTAAAATTAGAGAGGAAAGCCATAGGTATCCGTTAAAAATATTTGTTGGGGGTATTTATTCCACAAAAAAAATTAAAAATAAAATAGGAGTTCCAGATTATTGCTGGAAGGTTGTGATAAATAAAAAAACAGGAAAACTAATGCATGTTTTATTGTTTAAAAACGATGAAACTCAAGCAGCATTCCGAACAACCTTAGATGATTTACAAAAGAAAATCAATTATAAAATTAATTTCAAAAGATAATTAAACAAATATATTATATGAATAAAAAGCTTTTATCTTTATTTTTTTTAATTCTATTTATAAACTGCAAAGGACAAGATACCTTATCAAAAATTGATAAATCATTTTATGTAAGACTAAATCCTATTTCAATTGCTTCAGAGGCTGGCCGCATAAATGATAGATTTATACAAAACATTGAGATCGGGAAATCCTTCGGTCCATTAGACGTTGGTATTTCTTATGGAAAATATTCTAATAAACGGATTGATAGTTCAACATTTGCACAAATTAGATTTTCATTCGACGCAGCTCAATTAGGAATATTTAGCAATGAATTTTCGTTTGGAGTAGGAAAAGTATTCAATTTATCAACGCCACTATTATTCGAACTTAGTTCTACCTTAATGGCACAAGTTGCACCTAAAATTGGAATTGGGGCTATTTTTGGAACATATGAGCTTTCAGGTGATGTAACTCAATTCTCCAAATCATTTTATGGTATATTTATTAGGTATGGCCTTTTAAGAACAGACAACGGAGGACTCATTAGTAGAATAACTAAATCAAAAATTACCAGACATAGATCATATAAAAAAAGTAAAACTTGATTTTAATTTTTAAAATTCATTTTCTTTTTCTTTGAGTATATTATTTCTATCTTTTTGAAAATATTTAGCCCAACCATTACTTAAAGCAAACATAACGGGTTTTGTAATTATATTTTGCATCCAAATTGGGAATGAAAAATTTCTTCTATTTGATAAATATTCAAAATATTTACTATCTGAGTCTCCTTCAGTATCTAATATATTTTTTGCAACAAAATCACCACAGAAACTAGCCCATGGCAAACCAACAGCCCCTTGAATAATACGAATATTTGGATTTTTTTCATCTCTTATTACTATTGGTAAAAGATCTCTTGTTGTGTCTATTAAGCCAGGCCAATATTGTATAAAATTTAAATCTTTTAAGATTGGGAAATGTTTTTTAAACCTATCATGCACACCACCAATGACATTATTATGATTCCACATAAATGGTGTAAATGTTGTGATTGCATTACCACCACCTAAAAGAAGTCTATTTTCATTTATTATTCTCCAGTAAGAATACACTAATGTGTCATCCCACATCTGAAAATCTTCTCCACTTGGAAGTAATTCAGAAACTAGCTTATCACTTAATGGCTCGCTTACACTTAAAAATGTTTGTGCGTGATAAATTTCATTTGATAACTTATTAAATTCATCATTCATTTTATCAATGGCAACAATTATATCTTTAGCTTTTATACTCCCCGCATCGGTATATGCAGTATGATCTACAATCTTATTAACTTCAGTACTTTCAAAAACTTGTATTCCATTATCTATTAATACAGTTTTCATTCCCTGAAGGTATTGTAATGGATTAAATCCAAAAGTATCATCATAACGTATTCCGCCTGCAAAATCATTACAATTGACAATCGTTTTCAACTCAGATTCATTATAGACTTTTTGATTCGTAAATCCAACCTCTTTTCTACCATGTTCTTCTTCTGTGACAACATTTAATCCGTTTTTTCCAGTTCCTAGAAATAAACTATCCTGATTTCTGTAGTCACATTTTATATCATAATTTTTTATGTAATCGTTAACCAATTTAATTCCATAAGTTGGTATTTCCCAGATCTCTTGAGCACCTTTAACGCCATATCTTCTTACTATTTGACTTAATTCTAATTCACTGTCGGGTGTCATAAATCCGGCACTTTTTCCACTAGTACCCCCGCCAATTATATTTTTTTCAATTACTACTACATTTAATCCTTTATTAATAAATGCCGCTGCTGCTGATATCCCACTCATTCCTCCACCTATTATTAAAACGTCGCATTCAATATCTTTTTGTAGCGGAGGACAAACTTTATATTTGTGTTCAAGTAATGTTGTAAACCACCAATTTTGAATTATCATAAAATCAATTTTTGTTAATGAAATTTTTAATGTGA
>CAISTO010000059.1 GCA_903888395.1 uncultured Bacteroidota bacterium
GATTTTACTGAAGCTGCTATTAAACCTAAAGCTGCAGCTTGGTTTCCCATGATGCTTCTGTAAACCCCAGCTTCCATTTTTGCAGGAGCTACATTGTATCTATTAGCAAACATTTCGGTTGTTTCGCCATAGCTCCAACCTGCTTGCATAATTTTTAAATTGGCGTTCATAACGGCTTCGTTCTTTTTGAATTTTACTTTTACAAAAGCAATAGAACTTTCCATATTTCTGTTATACATCCAATATACTAATCCAAGTACAAACATGTTTTTGCAACGATCAATTTCTTTCACACTTAAACCGCTATCGGTTAAAGCTGCTCTAGTTATTTTAGTTACATCTATAATTTTTAAATCATATTCGTCAAGTGATCCATCAGTAAGCGGATTTTTATCTTCCGGCACATTTGCTAAGCGCATATTTTTGGAATCAAAACCATCGGAATTAGCAATAATAACACCGCCTTTTACTAAGTTTTTTATATTTGCTTTTAAGGCAGCAACATTCATTACCACCAATACATGACTCATATCGCCAGGCGTATGAATACGCGTTGAACCAAAATGAATTTGGAAGCCAGAAACACCAGCAAGAGTTCCTATAGGAGCACGAATTTCGGCTGGAAAGTCGGGAAATGTTGCTAAATCATTTCCAAATAAAGCTGCTGAGTTTGTAAATTGAGTGCCTGTTAATTGCATTCCATCTCCGCTATCGCCTGCAAAGCGTATAACAACTGATTCTAAATCTTTATCTACTGTTGGATTCATTATATGTTTTAAAATTTACTGATGCAATAATAAAAAAACAAAATGTATTTTTATAGTTTTTGGTCGCTATAAAAACTAACTCTTATTAGGAATTTAGTTTTTTTGAAATAAATTAGATGAAATTCGAAATAAATTTTATTTATCATTGCAAAAATAAAATTCAATTAATGGAACCTCCGCTTAATTTACATTTCGTTACATTATCATATATAAATTCTAATTTACAATTAGCTGATTGGCCTTCAATTCTTGGAAGTGTGATTGCAATTGTTTTGTTTATCTTGTCTTCAGCATTATTTTCTGGATCAGAAAATGCTTTGTTTTCATTGAATAAAACTCAAATAGAAGAACTCACAAATGATGCTTCTGGTACTTCAAAATCAATCAAATATTTAATTAATAATCCTAAAAAATTATTAGCTACTATTTTAATAGGTAATACTTTTATAAATGTAGCAATGGTAATGGTTTCAACAGTTTTGTTGACAACCATTTTCGACTTTGAAAACAATCCATTATTTGGTTTTTTAATTGAAGTAGTTTTTGTAACTTTTATGATTGTATTATTTGGTGAAGTAATTCCCAAAATATATGCAGTACAAAACAACATGAAGGTTTCAGCATGGGTGGCAGTTTTTATGTTTTATATGTATAAATTATTCCGTCCGTTGGTTTATGTTTTAGAAAATTCTACTTCCATAATTGATAAACGTGTTACCAAACGTGGTCATATTTTAAGCGTAGACGAACTAAGTCACGCCATAGATATTACTACTGAAAGTGATGCTCCCAAACAAGAGAAATCAATACTAAAAGGAATTGTAAATTTTGTAAACACTAATGTTACTGAAATTATGTGCCAAAGGCCAGATATTGCCGCCATTGACATAGAAAGTAATTTTACAGAATTGCTTCAATTAATTGATGAATTAGGCTATTCACGTATACCAGTTTACAGCGAAAGTTTAGATGAAATAAAAGGAGTAATTTCCATTAAAGATATATTGCCACATATTCATGAAAGCGCTGATTTTAAATGGCAAGGTTTAGCTAGAAAAGCCTTTTATGTTCCTGAATCTAAAAAAATAGATGATTTACTAAAAGACTTTCAAAACAAAAGAACTCACATGGCAATAGTGGTAGATGAGTTTGGCGGAACCAGTGGTTTGGTTACCATGGAAGATATTTTAGAAGAAGTTTTTGGTGAAATAAATGATGAGTTTGATGAAGATGAAATATACTACAGCAAGCTTGATGATAACACATTTGTTTTTGAGGCAAAAATGCTCATCAACGATGTATGTAAATACATAGAAATGGAGCAGGATTTATTTGATGAAGTTAGGAATGAAGCCGATACTTTAGCAGGATTGATTTTAGAGTTAAATGAAAACATGCCTAAACAAAATCAAGAAATTAAGTTTCAAAATTTATTGTTCAAAATTGAAGCAGTTGATAAACGAAGAATAAAAAGAGTTAAAGTTTCAATTGAAAGATAATGAATAAAAGTGTTTTTATAATTTTAAGTATTTTACTTTTTGCTACATGCACTGAAGAAGCAATCATACCAAAACCAAGAGGTTATGAAAGAATTGATTTGCCAACAAAAAAATATTACCGTTCCCAAAATCCTTGCAGTTACAGCATGGACGTTCCTGAATATGCTAGCGTTGAATTAGATCAATATCCAAATGCTGAACCTTGCTGGTTCAATGTAGAATACAAACCTTTTCATGCTACTTTGCATTTAAGCTATAAAAATATAGCAAACAGAGATTCACTTTTTAAACTACTAAACGATAGCAGAACCATGGTATACAAGCACACCATGAAAGCGGATGAAATTTTTGAAAATTATATTTCAAGACCAGGTAAATATGGGATTTTTTATGAGCTAGACGGAAATACCGCCACCAATGCTCAGTTTTATATAACTGACAGTACCAAACATTTTTTACGCGGTTCGCTATACTTTAACGCTGTTACCAATCAAGATTCTATTGCACCAGTTTTAGCATATTTGAAAAAAGACATGCTTCGTTTAATTGAAACTTTAGAATGGAAGTAAAATAATGCGAATTGCGAAGTGCCAAAAATGCGGAATGTGATCGATAAGCAATTGGCAATAAGCAATAAGCAATATGCATTTGGCAATAAATCAACAAATCAATAAATCAACAAATCAACCAACAATATAACAATTCAACAATCATGGAAACTATACATTCATCAAAAGCACCAGAACCTGTAGGTTTATATCCTCATGCAAAACGTGTAGGTAATTTATTATTTCTTTCTGGAGTTGGGCCAAGAGAAAAAGGAACTAAAAAAATTCCTGGAGTGGAGTTAAATGAACAAGGCGAAATTGTAAGTTACGATATTGCTACGCAATGCCATTCGGTGTTTCAAAACATCAAATATATTTTGGAAGATGCTGGCAGCAGTTGGGATAAAATTATAGATGTAACAGTGTTTTTGACCAATATGAAAGACGACTTTAAAACCTATAATCAATTGTGGGCTGAGTACTTTAAAGATAGTCAACCTTGCAGAACAACGATACAAATCATTTGCTTGCCAACGCCTATTGCTATTGAGTTAAAAGTTATTGCGACTATTGACTAAACGATAAGAAAATCATGCAAACAATCCTTATTAAAAATGCTACATTAGTAAATGAAGGTAAAATATTTGGTGCAGATGTGCTCATTAAAAATGGCTTCATTGAAAAAATAGATACCAATGCCATTGCCATCAAAGCTGATGTGGTAATAGATGCTTATGGAAAATATTTATTGCCAGGTGTCATAGATGATCAAGTGCATTTTAGAGAGCCAGGTTTAACCCATAAAGGTGAATTATATACCGAAGCAAAAGCTGCTGTGGCTGGTGGATGTACCACTTACATGGAAATGCCAAACACCATTCCAAGTGCTACAACCATTGAATTATTAGAACAAAAATATACCAGGGCAAGTGAAGTTTCTTTGGCTAATTATTCATTTTATATGGGTACCACTAATACCAATTTAAATGAATTGTTGAGGATAGATGAAAGCGCAGTTTGTGGTGTAAAAATATTTATGGGTAGCAGTACTGGCGATATGTTGGTGGATGATCCACAAGCATTAGAAAACATTTTTAGTCGAGTGAAAACTTTGATTGCAACGCACTGCGAATATGATCCTTTAATTAAAGAAAATACGGCTAAATTTAAAGCTGAATTTGGTGAAAATCTTTCTGCAAAACAACATCCTTTGATTAGAAGTAGGGAAGCTTGTTATCAATCATCTAGTTTTGCTGTTGCTTTAGCAAAAAAATACAATACACGTTTACATGTTTTACATATTAGTACCAAAGAGGAATTAGATTTATTTGAAAATAATATTCCTTTGAGTGAAAAGAAAATTACTTGCGAAGCCTGTATACATCATTTATGGTTCAGTGATGAAGATTATGCTACCAAAGGAAATTATATCAAATGGAATCCTGCGGTTAAAACCGCGGAAGATAGAGACGCTATTTGGAAAGCTGTGAACGATGGAAGAGTAGATGTAATTGCTACCGATCATGCGCCACATACTATTGCTGAAAAAGAACAAACTTATATCAATGCTCCGAGTGGTGGACCATTAATTCAGCATACATTACAAGCCATGATTGAATGTTATTTGCAAGGAAAAATAACTTTAGAAAATGTAGTTCAAAAAATGTGTCACAACCCAGCTATTTTGTTTGACATAGACAGACGTGGATTTATTCGTGAAGGTTTTTGGGCCGATTTGGTTATAGTGGATATGAACAACCCACAAACTGTTTCTAAAGAAAATATTTTATATAAATGCAACTGGAGTCCTTTTGAAGGTTATACTTTTAAAACAAGTATTGATGCTACTATTGTAAGTGGGCATTTGACTTATCAAAATGGAGTTTTTAATGAAAGCAAAAAAGGGGAGAGACTTCGTTTTATAAGATAGTTTTAGTCTGTTTTGTCAATAAATCATTTATTGCACAAATATAAGTCATTTTCCTTATTGACCGTGGTGGTTTATAAAAAGTTTGTTTAAAAATAATTTTACAACCGTAAAATTATACACATGCCTTTATATAAACAAGTAGGATTAATACCCCAAAAACGACATATTGTATTTCGTAAATCCAATGGTGAATTGTACCACGAAGAGCTTTTTGGTACGGAAGGTTTTTCAGGTGTTTCATCTTTGGTATACCATGTTAATTTACCAACAAGAGTAAAAGAAAAAGGTAAGCCTTATTCTGTTCGTCCTGAAGTTGCCATTGAAGACAATTTACAAAACAGGAGTTACATGGGCTACAAAGCACCTGCTGTAAATGACTATTTAGAAAGTAGAAAAACATTGTTTTTTAACGATGACATGAGTATTGTGGTTGCCTCGCCAATAGCAGGAACACAAAACTATTTTTATAAAAATGCGGATGCCGATGAAATGATTTTTATTCATGAAGGCAACGGCGTTTTAAAAACTATGTATGGTAATATTGATTTTGCTTATGGCGACTATTTAATTATTCCTAGAGGTACCGTTTACCAAATTATTTTTACTACCAAAGCAAATAGATTACTCATTGTGGAATCGCACGGGCCAATAGAAACTCCTGAAAGATACAGGAATAAATATGGTCAATACATGGAAAATTCTCCTTTTTGTGAACGAGATTTTAGAACGCCACAAAACATGGAAACCCATGATGAAGAAGGAGATTTTTTGATTAAAATAAAAAAACGAGGATTAATTTATCCATATATATATGAAACACATCCGTTTGATTTAATAGGTTGGGATGGATGTTGTTATCCTTATGCGTTTTCTATTTTTAATTTTGAACCAATTACTGGTCGTATTCACATGCCTCCTCCAATTCATCAGAATTTTCAAGGAAAAAATTTTGTAATTTGTTCATTTGTTCCTCGTTTGTACGATTATCACCCTCTGGCTATTCCTGCTCCTTACCATCATAGCAATGTAGATAGCGATGAGTTATTATATTATGTAGATGGCGATTTTATGAGTAGAAATAATATTCAAAAAGGACAAATTACTTTACATCCAGGCGGATTGCCTCATGGGCCACATCCAGGTGCTATAGAAAGAAGTATTGGCAAAACTGCTACCAACGAATTAGCAGTAATGATTGATCCTTTTAATCCAGTAAAAATTACTAAAGAAGCAATGGAATTGGAAGTAACAGATTACTACCAAAGTTGGATATAAACAATTCTTCAAAAAACAATTATTAAAAAAACAAAAATTATGACAGACTTAACTAAAGTTGAAAACTTTAATTATTCAACTGATAAAATATTTGATAAAGCACAAGATTTTTTGCCAATAAATGGAACCGATTATGTAGAATTATATGTTGGAAATGCAAAACAAGCAGCCCATTTTTATAAAACTGCTTTTGGCTTTAAAGACTTGGCTTATGCAGGGTTAGAAACGGGTTTGAAAGACAGAACTTCCTATGTGCTTCAACAAGGGAAAATTAGATTAGTACTAACAACTCCTTTTGACGTGGATAGTGACATTGCAACGCATTTAAAGTTACATGGCGATGGGGTAAAAGTTATAGCCTTATGGGTTAATGATGCTTATGACGCCTTTGAACAAACTACCAAACGAGGAGCAATGCCATATATGCAGCCACAAACCATTGAAGATAAAAATGGCAAAGTTCGCATGAGTGGAATTCATACTTATGGCGATACTGTTCATGTTTTTATTGAACGCAAAGATTATAATGGTGTATTTTTGCCAGGTTATGAAGTATTAGAAACTTTTTATGAACCTGGATCTTGCGGCTTAAAATTCATTGACCATATGGTTGGAAATGTACACATGGGCGATATGAATAAATGGTCTGATTTTTATGCTACTGCAATGGGTTTTGCCAATTTAATTACTTTTGACGACAAGGATATTTCTACTGAATTTACTGCTTTAATGAGCAAAGTAATGAGTAATGGAAATGGTTATATTAAATTTCCTATTAACGAACCAGCTATAGGTAAAAAGAAAAGCCAAGTAGAAGAATATTTAGATTTTTATAAAGGTGCGGGTTGCCAACATATTGCTGTGGCTACTGATGACATTGTTTTTACAATTTCGGAAATGCGTAAACGTGGTGTTGAATTTTTATACGTTCCAGGAACCTATTACGATACCGTGTCCGATAGAGTAGGAGTTATAACTGAAGACTTAAATGAATTAAAAAAATGGGGCATTATGGTGGACAGAGATGAAGAAGGTTATTTACTTCAAATATTTACCAAACCGGTAGAAGATAGGCCAACTTTGTTTTTTGAAATTATTCAAAGAAAAGGTGCTAAAAGTTTTGGAAGAGGAAACTTTCAAGCATTGTTTGAATCTATAGAAGCAGAACAAGCTCGAAGAGGAACACTTTAGTAATTTCCTAATAAGCAGAAAAGAACGGATTGGAAATGCATTTATTTTAGCTGGAGTTTTTTTTAATTTACAAGATAAGACTATTGCTATTGTTTATTGGCAATATGTCATTGTCATTTATTTGTTTCATATTTGATAACCGCTCGCTTATAATTTTTTTAATAAATGTTGGCGATATTACTTGAACATTATCCATCCATTGCATGATCCATCCTAATAGTTCAATACAGACTCTCACGTCTAAAGTCATTAAAATATAGCCATCTTTTCTTATTTTAAATTTTTGAGATTCATTCCAAAATCTATTCATAATGAATCCACCAGGTGTGGGCGGAAATAATAACTTTATATGATAAATAGTTTTGGAAATAGGTGGATGAAAACCAAAGTTATGACCATCACTTTCTAACACTATTTTAGGTAATTTATAGCTTTCTTTTTGAATGCATATTTTCGTAATTTTATCAAATTCTAGTGTGAATATTTTTTTTGATTTTGCTGAATAGCATTTTAAAATAAAATCTTTCCGGTGGTAAATCACTTTTAATGGAATTAAAAGTTCATTTAATTGAGGTTGTTCGTTATATTTTATGGTAGTTGATAATTCAAATTCATTAATTTTAAAATATACTCTTTTGTTCATACACCACATCAAATCTATTAATATTTGTTGTTGCTTATCACTAAAATTGGCTTGACCAAAACGGGAGTTTAATATTTGTTTATTAAAGGTTTCCAATGAAATAATCTCTTTTACTTTTAAAGGAGACTTTTGCTTTATTTTATCAATAAAATTCTCAAATTCATTACTTTGATTAAATATTTGATGAGAGGTTTTGGCATTTAAAAATAACTGAGTGATTAACAAAATCCACTGGCTACTGTTATTTCTTGCTAGCAAATCATTGCTTTCCACTGACCTAATAAAAAATATTTTTTTATTATAATTTAATACTTCAGTTTCTAAAATTTCAATACTAATGTCTAAACTTTTTTCTATTTTAAGTACATGTCTATATAAACTTCTTGCACTTATTTTAAATCCTGCTAAAGTGCATACCTCCATCAAACTTGCTATGCTATGTGGTTTTTTTTTAAGAGAATAATAAATTTTAAATGTAAGGGTATTGTTATTTTCTTTTTCTTCCATTGTATTGTCAATAATTGGCAATCTAATGCATTGGTTTAGAATCAACAAATTATTAAATTTGAAATTAGTTAAAAAATGATATGAAAAGTGATATGAGTTAAAAGATAAATTGATTTGATAGGCTTAGCAATGATTTTTAAATAGTGTAAGTAAAGGTAAAAATCCAATCAAACTATTCATTGGAATTTGGTAGAAATTAAATTATAAAAGCCCCCTCAATAATATTGAAAGTAACAGTTTTATTAATTTATAGTATTCCAATATTGATTCACCATAAAATTTATTAATTTTCAACTAAAAAAATTATCATTGCATAAACGTAAAAAATAATATTAGTGGTAACATCATTATAAAAGAATATGAAGAATAAATTTACCTTCCTTTTAATTACATTTATCATAACTATCAACATTGCAAAAGCACAATTACCCAATCCTGCATTGATAGGTTATTGGCATAATTGGAATGATTTGAATGCTCCTTATATTCAATTAGATGCAATTGATAATAGGTATAATGTAATTGAAGTGGCCTTTGCATTGCCCACATCTAGTTCCAATATGACCATGCTATTTACGCCAGTTATTGTTTCACAAAGTGCGTTTATTACTAAAGTTCAAGCATTGCAATTACAAGGAAAAAAAGTATTAATAAGCATTGGAGGTGCCACTGCCACTATAGACTTAACAACTACTGCCAATAAAAATGCTTTTGTTAGTTCTATGACCAATATAATAAATACTTATGGTTTTGATGGAATTGACATAGACATTGAAAATGGAAGTTCTATTTTAATAAGTGGAGGAACCATAGCCTCGCCAGGAAATATTGCTCAAGTAAATTTAATTGATGCCATTAAACAAATTATGACAAATTATAGAATTACACATCCGCAAAAACTTTTGCTTTCCATGGCACCAGAAACTGCCTATGTTCAAGGTGGAATGTCAGGATTTGGAAGTATATGGGGAGGCTATTTAACTTTAATCAATGCGTTAAGAGATTCAATCGATTTATTGCAAGTTCAACTTTACAATAGTGGAACCATGTATGGAATTGATAGCAGAGTTTATACGCAGGGAACTGCAGATTTTATAGTAGCCATGACAGAAGCAGTCATTCGTGGATTCAATACATCGGGTGGAGCATTTGCAGGTTTACCCGCCAGTAAAATAGCA
>CAISTO010000060.1 GCA_903888395.1 uncultured Bacteroidota bacterium
ATCTGAATCCAAATAGTCTATAACATATTTGCTTGAATTATTGTTATCTACTTTGAATTTAAATTTCTCTGTTTTGACCAATTTTCCTTTTTCGTGCTTTTTATATTTGCCCGTTTCTTTAAATTCAATACAAATTTCTATGTCTACAGGCCAGATAGTTCCACCAAAAATGCCGCCACTTGTACTTACAACTTTACATTTGCCAATTAACACTTTTACACTTGGGCCCGGTATATTAATTTTCCTGCAATTTCATAAAACACAACAACTTAAAATTAGGAAGATGGGAGCAACTATTTGTATTCTTTAACTCATTTTTTTATCGTATTTCTCATTTCATTTTTTGAGTTCTTTACTTTGATTAATGGTCGACCTTTCAGAGCTTGAATGAGTGTAAGCAAAGCTAATATAAGATAAACAAAAGAAAGAACCACCGCCAATTTTGTATTTTTAAAAACGTAGTAAGTAAGTATTGGTAAAACTTGCAGGGCGTGCATACCAATAAAATGTGAAACTCTTAAATCGCCAACAGTCTTACTCCAACCAATGATAAACCAATTTGAATTGTCGTTTAATGCGCCGACACTATGATTTAATCTTGACCCCATTGCAAAACCTTCAAAAGAAAAAATGACAAAAATGATGATACCAAAACGAATTGCCCACAAGTAATGATTTGGGAGATTTGGAAAATCGTACTTAAAAAATAAAACCCCAACATACGCTGTATATAAAGTTACTGCGGTAGCTGCTAAAGCCATTAATGAAAACAAAGCGGAATAAAAAGGTGTACTTACATTGTAGTGCGATAATTGTCCTTTACTTGCTTGAAATGCAATATAAAAAATTTCATAACCCAATAAAATGATAACAGACCAATTGAAAATTTTAATATTAAAATTTGGCAAGTAATAACAATACCAAACCATAGCCCAAGCAAATGTTAATGTTGAGAAAGCAAATTTAAATGGCTTATACCAAGCATTTACGCCATAAACTTGTGTAGTTGTTGTTTTGGTTAAAATTAAAAATAGTATTGAAAAAAGCAGACAAATAAATCCAAAGTAAAATAAAGTTTCATTTCTTGCTTTCAATTCTTGAATAAATGCCATCATTTTTTTATGCCGTAGTTTAACAAAAAGCTTTTAGCAAAGCTAAATGATTTGTGACCATTTGCAAATAAAAAATAATTATTGATGAGTTGCACCTGAAGGCTTTATTTTGTTTTCGCGAACAACTCGATAAAGAATGTAAAGCATTGCAGTACTTGTAACGAATATACCAAATTTATAATGAATGGTTATTATGTCAGGTTTTATTTTGTTATAAAGAGTTTCCATAATAAAGTAACTCACGTTGAATAAGTGGAAGATGATACTAATGTAAAGCATCTTATTTAAATTTTTAAAAGTCCAGAGAGCAATCGTCATTAGCACAATACAAATAAAAGTAACGAAGCCATGTTTATTATCAGAAATATCAAGGGGCATGGCGTGGCTTTTAAAATTTTGATAAACAAAGAAAAAATGTATTATGTGGTTAAATGCAAACAATGTCATTAAGATCCTAAATGTATCCTTATTCTTTTCGTTAGAATAGATTTGCTTCAACCCAAAATAACCAACCATTGTTAAGATTGCTAAGTTTAGTGCTTCAGAAGTCCTTCCTGCATTGCGAGCGCATTTATTAATAACAAAATCTGCTTCGGTTGTAAAAACTGCCCACAAGTATATGATGATTTCGATGCAACAAATTAATACAATTAAAAGAGGAATTCTATTTTTTGTAAGCATCATTATTTGTTATTGATTTAACGAATAAACGAATTCATAACTATTTTATTGTCATGCCATATATTTATAAAAGCAACAAAGATGCCTAGCAAGTTACTATTCGTTGTTTTCTTGCAATTGGCGCGTTGTTTATTTAAGGTCTACTTTTTCAGTAATCAAAAATTCTTTTACAGAAGTCCATTTGATTTCTGGATATCTGTCGTTATCATATTTTTGAAATATAATGCGACCTTCCATTAAATC
>CAISTO010000061.1 GCA_903888395.1 uncultured Bacteroidota bacterium
AGCTATTGCCTATTGTCTATTGCCTATTGCTAACTGCCTATTGCCTATTGTCTATTGCTAACTGCCTTCCATTAAAAATTCATCTATACTCACTGCATTTTCTATATGATAATTACCGCTTGCTGTTCTACACAATGAATTCAAATAAGCGCCACAATTTAGTTTTTTACCAAAGTCAAATGCAATGCTTCTAATATAAGTTCCTTTGCTACATTTAATTTTAAAACTTACCAAAGGCATTTCAATTCGAGTAATTTCAAAACTAAAAATTGTAATTGGCCGTGGACTTAATGTAATTTCTTGTCCACTTCTAGCAGCAGTGTATGCTCTTTGTCCGTCTTTTTTAATAGCCGAAAAAATAGGAGGCATTTGTAATTGTTCACCTTCAAAACTTTTAGCTGTAGCTAAAAGGAGTTCGTCAGTTATAAAATTAGTTTCAAACAATTGGTCAATTTCTGTTTCTTGATCATGACTGGGTCTGGTAGCACCAATAAAAAAACTACCCGTATATTCCTTTTCCGAAGCCATATATTGTTCAATGTTTTTGGTTTCTTTTCCAACACAAAGAATGAGTAATCCAGTAGCCAAAGGATCTAAAGTACCTGCATGGCCAACTTTAATTTTACGTTTTTGTCCGTTACTTTCCAATAACGATTCTTTATGAAAACGTGTAATGGCATAACGTAATTTGTTTACCACTTGAAAACTGCTCCAGCCTATTGGTTTATTAATGAGTAGCATATCCTGTAAAGGATTGATAGTGGAAACATGTTTTTTGGGTTGCATTCAGTAATTAAATATTAGGCTGCAATATGTTTAATTATTCCTTAAACTCATAAATATAGTTTTGTTAACTAATAAATGTTTTATAAATGAAAATAAATATTTGAAGTCAATGCATAAAAAAAGCTCCTAAATAATTAATATCAGGAGCTTTTTATAATTCATTGTAAATTATAATTCAGCATATTTTTTAAAATTATTTAAAATGGCTTGCCATCCAAATTGCTGCATTTCTATTGGGTTTTCATCTTCTGCTTCAAATTCAGAAGTGATGTTAGTTTGACCATTTTCAAAATCAAATAATACTTTTGCTTTTCTATTGTCACCCATGGTGTATTCTATTAATTCGTTGGTAATAATTTGGGTGTAAATACCCCAAAAATCAAAACCAAAACTTCCATCTTTTGCTTCCATTCTATAGGAAAATTTTCCACCTATTACCAAATCATTTTCAGCTTTGGTGGTGTGCCAATCATCAGATGCGCTATTCCAATTAATAATATCATTTGGATTTGTCCATTTGCTCCAAACTGTTTCTATTGTTGAATTCACAGTTGCTTTAATGGTGATGGTTTTTTTATTATTCATTTTTTTTTAGTTTTTAGTACTTAGTAATTAGTTGATTGGTTAATATGTTGATTGGTTGATTATTTTTCACACAAACACATTAACACATAAACACATAAACACTTTAACACATTAACACCAATCAACTTACTTCTTATCAAGCACCATTTTATCGGTAATTAATTCAATAGCTTCATCTAAAATTAAATCAGCATTTGCAGCATTTTTACCTAAACTAGTTTTTGCTTTTTCACGAGCTTCCTTTCTAGCTTTGTTTTTTGCTTCTGTTTCTGTCAATTCTTTTTTGTAAGTAATTTCATTTACCGAAATATAATTATCTAATTCAGCTTTTTTTACTGATTCAATGTCTTCTAACAGATATTTATATTCAGGATTATTAGCCATTCTATTGCTATGCAATAATGATAATGCAGTTAAATTAATATTGAAATTTACATTTTTAGCATACGAATCAGGGTTAATGCTATCATAGGGAAGTGAGTATTTGCTAGCATCCTCACCAAATTCTTTACTAGCAAAAATACTTGGAAATTCAATATCAGGAATTACACCTCTGTGTTGGGTACTTCCACCACTGATGCGGTAAAACTTAGCAAGGGTAATTTTTACCTGCCCCATTTTCTTATCACCATATTGCATATATTGGTCTAAGTTGGCCATGTTTTGAACTGTTCCCTTGCCATAAGTTTGTTCACCAATAATTAAAGCCCTGCCATAATCTTGCATGGCAGCAGCAAATATTTCACTTGCACTTGCACTAAATCTGTTAACGATTACTTCCACTGGTCCACTCCAAAGAATTTCATCGTCTCTATCATTTTCCGATTTTACAACACCATTAGCATCCTTCACTTGAACAACAGGACCTGTAGTAATAAATAAACCAGTTAAATCGATGGCTTCAGTCAATGATCCACCACCATTATTTCTTAAATCAATGACAATGGCATCTACTTTTTCTTTTTTAAATTCACCAATAATTCTTCTTACATCACGGGTGGTGCTTTTATAATCTTTTTCACCTGCAGCAGCCCTAGCAAAATCAAGGTAAAAAGTAGGAATATCAATGGTTCCAATTTTATATTTTTTACCATCTTTTTTAATTTCCTTAATGGTACTTTTCGATGCTTGATCTTCTAGTACTATTTTATCTCTAACTATTTCAATGATTTTATTTTTCTTGATGGTAATATCTGCCGATACAATTTCCAAACGAACAATGGTTCCTTTTTTTCCTCTAATTAAACCCACCACATCATCTATTCGCCAATCCAATACATTTACCATTTCACCTTCTTTTCCTTGTCCCACTGCTGCTATTTTATCATTAACAGCCAATAATTTACTTTTTTCGGCTGGTCCACCTTTTACCAATGAAGTAATTTTGGTGTATTCATTATCTGTTTGAAGGGTAGCGCCAATTCCTTCTAAACTTAAACTCATTTTAGTTGTAAAATCATCAGCTTCTCTTGGAGCCATGTAATTGGTATGTGGATCAGTAATTTCGGTTAGGGCATTGGCATAAAAACTAAAAACATCAACTGTTTTTGTTTTACTTAATTGCTTGTATAAATTATAGTAACGTTTTCTTACTATTTCAGCACAAGTTTTGTAATCTTTACCATCCGATTTTAAAGTTAAAACTTCATATTTTACTTTATTTAACCAAAGTTTATCAAGCTCACCTATTGAATTAGTAAAATTCACATCCTCTCTTTTGTATAAAAATGAATCTTGATTATCAAAACTCATTTCCGTTTTTAGTAAATCAAAAGCATAGTTAATTCTTTCTTCTAATCTGCTTTGATAAATGTTGTAAATTTCAAAACCTGGGTTTGCATTTCCATTCAATAAATCATCGTCTAAGCTGTATTTATATTTATCAAATTCAGTAATATCAGCTTGAATAAAATACAAATGCAATGGATCTAGATGTTTGATATAATTGCTTAAAAGCTCTTCTGAAAGTTTGTTGTCAATAGGAATTTTGCGGTAGTGTAAATTGGTAATTACCTGACCAATTAGTTTAAATAATTCGCCTTGGTAAGGTTCGGGATTGAAGGTTTTTAGAACTATTTTGGTGGAATCGTTGGCTTTTAATTGGCCTATTAAACTGAATAATACTGTTATTGAAAAGATTATCTTTTTTATCATGCTTGCAAATAAGCAAGCTTGCAATAAAAAAACAACATATTTTTATAAAAAAAATGCTTTAATTATTTAAAAGGTAGTTTTAAATAATTAAATGCAAAAAAAAATGGCAGCTAATTATTTATTTGGGGAGTGGTTTTATCACAAATGGGAAATCATTTATGAAAAAAGCAACATCAAAGTGATAAAATTTGATATTTTATTTATTGAATACATGTCATAAAAAGGGCAGACACAAAGGTCTGCTCCTACATTGATGATAATGAATTTATAATTCAAAAAAACTGCCAGAAGCCATTAGCAAGTAGCCAAAAGCCAAACAGTTAGCTACTTACTTGGTCTCACAAATACGTTTAATGTTTGCCAAACCGTTTTCATAATCTTCACTCATAAATACACCAATAAAAACACCAAACCATTTTGACAGTCCTTTATTTTCTCCGTCTAAAGTCCAAGTAACTTTTGTACTAAAATCGCCTTCGGGCTCTAATATAAATCCAGCAATACTGGCATTCATTCCTTCAAACTCCAATTTATATTTATTCGATTGGTTTGCTATAGCTTCTATGATTGTAATTTTCCCTTTTCCTACTTTTTTTACTTCACTACTCCAAGTGTACCAAGCTCCTACACCAAATGTTGTGTCACTAAAATTCCATTTTGCATTGGTATCTAAACCATACCACGGACTCCATTTTTCCCAGTTTTTTAAATCTGTAGTTAATTGATAAATTTTATCGGGAGTGGAATTTATTGAAATTGATTTTTCGTAATGCCATTTTTCGTTTAATGCAAAAGAACCTAAACACAATGCTATAAATATAATTGCAATAACAATAAGAAATGATTTTAGTGTTTTCATAATTTCAATAAATTTGTTAAAACAAATTTATAAATTTTAATTCCATAAAAAATAATTAATATTTACATTTTCTTTTTATATGTGAAACAAAACTTCAATTTTTACTGTTATTAATTATACAAAAAGTAGTTTGATAATACTTTTAATAAATGAATATTTGAAAACCTTAAAAATAAAAACATGGTAACAAAAGCAACTGACGCTGAATTTAATGAATTAATTAAAAACAATTCTAAAATAGTTATAAAATACTTTGCAAACTGGTGCGGAACCTGCCGCTTATTTTCGCCAAAATTTTCTAAAATTTCCAATAATGAGGCATATAGCGATATATTGTTTTTGGATATCAATGCTGAAGAAAATCCTGAGGCCAGAAAATTTGGTGGTGTAAGTAATTTACCATATTTTGTGGTGGTAAAAAATGGAGAGGTGCTTTCGGCCGATACTACAGCAAAAGAAGAAGGCGTTGAGAAAATGATTGGATTATTATTGTAATTCATTCCTTATTTATTTAAAAAATTAAAAAATGAAATTACCAGTTATAAAACATTTAGTTGAAACCTATTCAATAGAAGAATTACAATTAGCAGAACAAAATTTATTGGACGAAAAGCCAATATCAATTGTGGTAGAAGGCAACGATGAAGGGGAACAGCTAACTCATGTTTTAGGCGCAATTGATGTATTAGAAAGGGTGAAATTAGAGAACAAAGATAAATCAACTGCCTTACGTGAATTTTTTCAACGTGTTCGTAATTCAATTAGTTAATATTGCGAACGCAATTTAAAAACATGAAAATAGTAAAACCTGATTATAATTCTAGTAAATCAAAAAAGGAACAAGTAGAGGAAATGTTTGATAACGTGGCTTCAAACTATGATTTTTTAAATCGTTTTTTGTCACTTAGAATTGATACAATTTGGCGTAAAAAAGCAATAGCTCATTTAAAAAGTATACATCCACAAATTGTTTTAGACGTGGCAACTGGTACTGCCGATTTAGCAATAGAAATTAACAAACAGCTGAATCCTGCTAAAATTATTGGTTTAGATTTATCGGAACAAATGCTTGCAGTAGGACGAATCAAAATTGCTAAGGCTAACTTAACCAATAAAATAGAAATGGTTAAAGGTGACAGTGAGAACTTAAGCTTTGAAACAAATTATTTTGATGCAGTAACAGTGAGTTTTGGGGTAAGAAATTTTGAAAACTTAGATAAAGGCTTAACTGAAATAAATAGGGTTTTAAAAACAGGAGGGAAGTTAGTGGTTTTAGAGTTTTCAAATCCAAAAGCATTTCCAATTAAACAAATTTTTGGCTTTTACTTTAAATTTATTTTGCCAACAATATCACGTTTGGTCAATAAAAAAAGCGGAAATGCTTATAATTACTTACCCGAAAGTGTAAAATATTTCCCTGAGGGAGAAGAATTTGCAAAACACTTGCGTAATTGCGGTTTTAGCAATATTATTGTGCAGCCATTAACATTCGGAACTTGTACAATTTACATAGCCAACAAATAAATTTAGTTAATTTTTATAACAGGTATCTTATCTGTTTTTTAACTGTAGTTTTATTGCATAGTAATGCAACAAAAGCTCAACCTAACTTGCCTCAATACGATGCGCAAAAAATTCATTTCGGATTTACCTTAGCTTCAAATATTGGAAGAATGCAATTGGAAACTCGTCCTGATTTTATGTCCTCAGATTCGTTAAGAAATGTTGGAATAACTAACTTTCCAGGAATAGGATTAGGTGCTATTACCAATTTTAGATTAGGAAAATGTTGGGATATTCGATTAATGGCTCCAGTTATTTCATTTGTGCAACGAAATATTGTTTACGATTTTGATAATTCTCAAAAAATTGTAAAAGTAGAATCGGCCTATTGCGATGCTTCATTATTAATAAAATATAAATCGGAACGCAGAAAAAACACCCGAGCATACGTAGTGGCCGGACCTCGTTTTAGTTATGACTTTGGAAGTACCAAAGACAGAACCAGGGGATATCAAAACCCTGTAGTTTCATTGAATCCAATTACTTTTGGTTGGGAAGCTGGAGTTGGAATGGATATCTATTTTGAATACTTTAAATTTTCTCCCGAAATAAAAACTTGCCAAACATTTGGCAGCGCATTATACCGCGATATTTATCCGTATACACAAGCTATCGAATCTGTTTATCCGCAGCTTATTCAAATAAGTTTACATTTTGAATAATTGTCAATTTTTTTTAAGCATTAAATTTTTTGCTTAAGCATTTAAATTTTCCCAAATGAAATTTACCATAAACCATACTGATGCTAATTCTAAAGCTCGTGCAGGAGTTATCGAAACTGATAGAGGTCAAATACTAACGCCTATTTTTATGCCCGTTGGTACACAAGGAACTGTAAAAAGTGTGAATCAAACAGAGTTAGCTGAACGAATAAAAGCTCAGATAATTTTAGCCAATACTTACCATATTTATTTAAGGCCAGGAACTTCGGTAATTAATAATGCTGGTGGCATTCACCAATTTATTAATTGGGATAAACCGATGTTAACAGACAGTGGCGGTTTTCAGGTTTTTAGTTTAAATGAAATCAGGAAAATTAATGAACAAGGAGTTGAATTTCGTTCGTATTTAGATGGAAGTAAACATTTCTTTTCACCTGAATCGGTTATGGATATTCAGCGTCAAATTGGTGCCGATATCATGATGGCTTTTGATGAGTGTACTCCTTATCCTTGTGATTATAACTACGCTAAAAACTCTATGGGTTTAACGCATCGTTGGTTAAAAAGATGCATTGACAGGTTTGACTCAACCGAAGATTTATACGGCAAAAAGCAAGCATTATTTCCTATTGTTCAAGGTTCTACATTTAAAGATTTAAGAATAGAAAGCGCTAATTTTATTGCGGAGCAAAATAGAGAAGGAAATGCCATAGGTGGACTTTCAGTTGGTGAGCCAGCCGAAATGATGTATGAAATGACAGAATTGGTTTGCGATATTTTACCCAAAGACAAACCTAGGTATTTAATGGGCGTGGGTACTCCTGAAAATATTTTAGAATGTATTGCCTTAGGAATAGATATGTTTGATTGTGTATTACCAACAAGGAATGCGCGACATGGTTTTATTTTTACTAGTCAAGGAATTATTAATATTAAAAATGAAAAGTGGAAAAACGATTTTTCACCTTTAGATGATGTTTTTACTCCTCAATATTCAAAAGCATATTTAAAGCATTTAATCAAATGCAATGAGTTTTTGGGTGCAAGTATTGCAAGTATTCAAAACCTTTCGTTTTACTTATGGTTAGTGGGCGAAGCCCGTGAACATATTATAGCTGGCGATTTTATTAGTTGGAAAAAAAGCACTTTAGAAGTTATCAATAGAAGACTTTAAAATGGCTGCTAAAGCCATAAAAAAAAGCTGCTTGATTTATTTTCAAGCAGCTTTTTTTATAATTATAATTCTAAATTATTCTTGAATCATTAATTTCATAGTAGCACTTTGGTTGTCGCTATTTACAACATTTACAAAGTAAATACCTGCTTTTAATTCATTACGTTCAATTTTTAAAGTAGCTAATTCGTAGTTGTTATAAGTACGGATAGTTTTACCTGCTAAATCTAAAATTGTTACATTATGTGAATTAGAACGATCGTTAAATGCTAACACTGAATAATCGTTAGTAGGGTTAGGATATAAAGTAACTTGGCTTGCAAAAGCTGCTTCGCTTACGCTAGTGTAACCAGCAACACATTTGCTAAATTGGTAAGAAACTGTAACCGGGCTAGCTACTGTTCTAACGTATACACGGTTAAAACCACCAATACCATTAGACTCTACACAACTACGATTTAATGAATCATAATCTTCCTCGTTAGTTTTAATATTAACATCACCATTAGTGAATTTGTAGTTTATTTTTCCTGGACAAATTGAATCGAAAGAAACTGAATAAATACCTGGCTTACCTGCAATTTGAGTCATTTCAACTGCACCTGCTTGCCATTGTGGTTTTGTAAAATCACCTATAATATAAATTTTACTAGCTGGAGTTGGAGCACCGGCTGCTGTGAAATCAACTACAAAAGTAATTTTTGAAGTTGCTGGCTTGCTTGGGCAAGGACCAACTACTCTAGAACCGAAACAAGTTAATTTAACTGTATCACTTTTTGCTAAAGCTAAAATTCTATCAGGTCCACCTTCCCAATTAGTGTTACCATTTTTGTGAAAACGGAATTTGAATTTTGCTTCACCTGAATCTAAATCATTAACTGTTAAAGCATAAATTCCTGAGGTACCAACTTGGCTCATTTTTAAACCAGCACCAAATGCAGTTAATTTTGCACCAGCACCTGCAACAGTAACTGAATCAAAACCACCGTCACAATTAGAACTATTCATGTCAACTTGGAAACGTAATGCAAAAGTAGGGATTGGTGCAGCAGGACATGCAACACACATTCCAAAACAAACTTTGTTTACTGCTAAATCAGCTAATACATTTATTTCTCTGTTTTTATCATTTCCAACTCCACAAGTTGAAGGTACACTTTCTGTAAAACCCCAATCGTTTCCATTTATAAATTTGTATTGGTAAGAACCTGAGTCAGCTGTTAAAATGATTTCATATATTTTGTTGCTATTATATAAGTTAGCCATCATTGTTTTAGCTGGATTCCAACCTTGAATAGAACCAGCTAAATGTACACCATTTACACTTACTGAAGCTTCTTTTTGTAAATCTACAGCAAAACGCACTGCATATTTTCCAGCAGGTGCTGATGCAGCATATTTAATGTTAATAATTGAAGTATCATTAGCCATTGAGTCAATGTACATCCAGCGGTTTGCGTCACCAGTTTGACCATTTAAAGGATGTGGTTTTTGACAAATTGCAGGTACATTCTCTGCACCACCCCAAGAATCACCATTGATGGCCTTAAATTCAATCACTTGTCCTGCGTTAATGTCAAATATATTTCCAAAAAAACCAGTTTGTCCTGGTATTGGAAATAAGGTAGAAGTACTAGGATTCCATCCTTGGAAATTACCTGCAACGTGAACACCCGCTGCTGTAACTGTTTGGCCTGTCATGTCAACCACGATGGCTACTTTTTTTGCAAATAAACCACTCATGGTTACCATTGCTGCTGTCATTAGTAAAATTTTTTTCATTTTTTTTTAGTATTTAGTGGGTGCAATTTATAAAAATATTTTTATTTCAAAAAATTAATTTTTTAACATAAAAATATTATTTTAGCAACCTTAAAAAAAATACATGCAAAAAAGATACAATTTCAAATTATTATTATTATTATTTATTTCTTATCATTCATTTAAGTTGAATGCTCAAATTGTTACCATTACTCCTGGTTTTGCAACTGCAGAAACTAATAATGTAATATTAACATTTAATGCCGATTTGGGAACTGCTGGTTTATTAAACCAATCGGTAATTTATGCGCACACTGGCGTTATTACTAATTTAAGTACTTCCACCAGCGATTGGAAATATGTGCTAACTAACTGGACAACCAATTTGCCGAAGGCATTATTAACAAGAGTTGGAACTACTAATGCCTATACTTTAAACATAGGAAATATTAGAAGTTTTTACGGAGTTCCAAGTGGGGAACAAGTTTTAAAACTTGCCATGGTTTTTAGAAATGCTGATGGAAGTAAAGAAGGAAAAGCTACAGGTGGTGCAGATATTTTTGTAGATATCAATCAAGGAAGTTTTCAATTAAAAATTAATTCACCTGCAAAAGGAACTTTTTATAATGTTACAGATTCTGTAACTGTAAATTGTTCCTCGTCAGACTTAGGCGATTTAAAATTATATGCAAATGGCAATTTGATTGCATCAAAAACAAATGACAGTTCATTAACCTACAAAAACTTATTTAGCAATATTGGTTCTGGTAAAATAAAATTAATTTTAGAAGGAACCAAAAACAGTCTAAAATATTACGATACTACCTATATTTTAAGCAAACAGTTTAACAATGTGGCTGTTACTCCAAACGGAATTGTTGATGGAATAAATTATATAAATGATACCAGTGTAATTTTACAATTGTTTGCACCTTATAAAAGTTATGTGTATGTCCTTGGTGATTTTAATAATTGGGAGTTTGACCCCAATTATCAAATGAATAAAACGCCAGATGGTAACCGTTATTGGATAAGAATAAATGGATTACAAAAAGGAACTGAATATGGTTTTCAATATTGCATAGATGATGTGCAGTTAAGAGTTGCTGACATATATGCCGATAAAGTTTTAGATCCATTTAACGACAAATGGATAAACAATTTAACTTTTCCAAATTTAAAACCATATCCTACTGGAAAAACCACCGAAGTAGTTTCAGTTTTAGAAACTGGTCAAACTACTTTTAATTGGAAAAATAATTCATTTACCAGACCTAATAATGATAAATTGGTAATTTATGAGTTGTTATTGCGCGATTTTTTAGGAACTCATGATTTTAAAACTTTAAAAGATACTTTGAATTATTTGCAAAAATTAGGTGTAAATTGTATAGAGCTTATGCCTGTAAATGAATTTGAAGGAAATGAAAGTTGGGGTTATAATCCCATGTTTTATTTTGCTTTAGATAAATATTATGGTAACAAAAATTCATACAAAGAATTTATTGATGAATGCCACAAAAGAAACATGACAGTGGTGATGGATATTGCATTGAATCATTCTTTTGGACAAAATCCACAGGTAAGAATGTATTTTGATAAAAATGCAGGACAATATGGTCAACCAACTGCTAATAATCCTTGGTTTAATCAAGTAGATAAACATCCTTATGGAGTTGGTTACGATTATAACCATGAAACGCAACCTACTAAAGATTTTATTGACAGGGTTTTAAAATATTGGATAACTGAATACAAAATTGATGGTTATCGTTTCGATTTATCAAAAGGATTTACTCAAAAAAACACCTTAGGCGATGTAGGTGCTTGGAGTGCTTACGACCAATCTAGAATAGACATTTGGAGTAGAATAAGAGGTGAAATAATTAAATATTCACCTAACTCATTATTGATTTTGGAACATTTAGGAGATAACGCTGAAGAAAAAGTTTTAGCAAATATGGGTTTTATGCTTTGGGGCAAAATGACCGAAAACTATGCTGAAGCAAATATGGGTTATAACAATTCAAAGGCTGACTTGAGTTGGGGAAATTATAAAAATCGTCAATTTACTTTTCCTAATTTAGTAACTTATGCCGAAAGTCACGATGAAGAAAGAGTGATGTATTCAACTTTGCAGTATGGAAATGTTTCAGGTTCATATAATACTAAAACTTTGAATACCGCTTTGAAAAGAACTGAAGCATACCACGCTTTATTAATTCCGCAAAAAGGACCAAAAATGTTATGGCAAGGTGGTGAATTAGGTTATGATGTTTCAATAAATACAAATGGTAGAACTGGAAACAAGCCGTTTAATTGGAGTTTTCAAAGCAATGTCAATAGAATGTCGGTTTACAATGCAATTAGCAAATTAGCAAAGCTTAAACAACATGTTTCGTTTGGTTCAGATAATTATAATTATAACGTAAGTGGAACTGGTAAGTTTTTAAAAGTGAGTCATGATAGCATGAATTCCATCATTATTGGAAATTTTGACGTAGTAAGTTTAAATATTACACCCGTATTTCATCATACAGGTTGGTGGTATAATTACATTTCTTTAGATTCAATAAATATTACTGATGTAAACAAAGTAGTTTCAATTTTACCCGGAGATTATTTAGTTTATACTGATGTAAATTTAAACAAAAACAAAACAAATGGTGGCACATTTGCCAATGAAATAAATGAAATTTCAACGGTAAATATATATCCAAATCCAACTACCCAAAATATTACAGTTTCTGTTGATTTTAAAAATTATTCTAACTTAGAATTAGCCATTTACGATGTTGTTGGAAAAAATGTTTATGAATATCAAGACAAAAACCAATACTTTTATGGGGTTCAAAATTTTGATTTAGACCTAGCTAAATTACAAAAAGGTTTATACATTGTGGAGGTAAAAACCAATAATGGAAATACATCCACTAAGCTTTTAATTAACTAATTTAAAGAGAAATACATTAATCAAAAAATATTAGAAATAAATAAATATATGAAGAGTAGATTACTATTAACGTTAGTTGGCATTTGTCTTTCTGCTTCTATTTTTGCTCAAAGCATTAAAGGAAGAGTTGAGGATGAAAAGAAATTGCCTATTGTGGGTGCAACTGTAATGATTGAAGGAACTAAAAAAGGAACATTTACTAATGAAAGTGGTGTTTTTGAAATTAAAGATGTAGTTACAGGAAAATACAAATTAAAAATTTCAAGTTTAGGTTCAAACACTTCCTAGAAAGAAATTGAAGTAACTTCGAATGGTGCTTTTATAAATATAATTTTAAAAGAAGATCAGAAAAAGTTAGATGAAGTGGTGGTTGTTGGATATGGAGTTCAAAGAAAAAGAGAAATAACTGGTGCTGTAGCTCAGATTTCTGGAAAAGCATTAAATGATATGCCTGTTCCAAGTTTTGAATCGGCTTTGCAGGGAAAACTTGCGGGTGTAAATGTAACAACGGGAAGCGGTTTAGCAGGTTCTGGAGCAGTAGTTCGTATTAGGGGAATTGCTTCTATTGGAGCGGGTGGAGATCCATTATACGTTATTGATGGAATTCCAATTACGCAAGATTATTTTTTAAATGGAAACAGTGGTGGAATGAATAACAATCCACTGGCTTCTATTAACCCAAATGATATTGAAACAATTGACGTTTTAAAAGATGCCGGTGCCAGTGCAATTTATGGCTCAAGAGGTGCAAACGGTGTTATATTAATTACCACCAAACGTGGTAAAAAAGGTTTGAATAAATCG
>CAISTO010000062.1 GCA_903888395.1 uncultured Bacteroidota bacterium
TCGTTTTTATAGAGAAATAGGCAAAGATGTTCGTCAATCATTTTCGTTACATACTGTTTTTACTGGAAATCCGGGAACGGGTAAAACCACCGTGGCGCGTATTTTAGCACAAATTTATAAAGCCTTAGGAATTTTAGAAAGGGGTAATTTGGTAGAATGCGATAGACAAGATTTAGTGGGCGGATTTGTGGGTCAAACTGCATTAAAAACCAACACAGTTTTGAACAAAGCAATGGGTGGTGTTTTGTTTATTGACGAGGCTTATGCTTTGAGTGAAGGTGGTGAAAATGATTTTGGCAAAGAAGCAGTGGAAACTATTTTGAAAAAAATGGAAGATGTCAGAGGTGATATGATTGTAATTGTAGCCGGCTACACTGATAACATGAAGCGTTTTTTAGAAAGCAATCCTGGTTTAAACAGTAGGTTCGACAGGGAAATGCAGTTTGAAGACTATGATGCTTTGCAATTACATGAAATAGCTATAAAAATGCTGGCCAACAATGCTATTAAACCAACTGAGGAAGCATCAAATCACTTAAAAGCATACAGTGAATCGATGTATAAAACCAGAAATAAATTTTTTGGAAATGCACGAAGTATTAGAAAAGTGATAGAAGAAGCCATTAAAAATCAACACTTACGATTAGCAAAAATTCCTACAGCTGAACGATCTTCAGAAATGATTTTTGAATTGGTTTTGGACGATGTTATAGAATTTAAAATTGATACCATTGTTCCTGAAGCAAGAAAATCGATAGGATTTAATTAATACAAACCGATGCTTTCGCTTTGAGCGAAGGCATCGGTAACGCTTCAAGGAATATGTATTACTGTGATTTCATTTTCCTAAAATTTTAAAACATAAAATAGGTAATTGTTTTAAAATAATCACTTACTTTTGCCCATACTTTTATGAGTGATTCAATCAAACACGAGTGCGGAATAGCCCTTATTCGCCTGCTTAAACCAATGAGTTTTTACCAAGAAAAATATGGTTCAGCTCTTTATGGCTTAAAGCGTCTTTATCTTTTAATGGAAAAACAACAAAACCGTGGCCAAGATGGTGCGGGTGTTGGAACCATAAAAATTAACGTAAAACCTGGCGAAAATTATATCAACCGCCAAAGAGCAAATGGCAGCAACGCCATTGCTGAAATATTTGAAAAAGTAAATAAAAAAATTACCAAAGCTGGCACCAAAGAACAGTTAAATGATACTGATTATTTGCGTTCACATGTTCCTTTTATGGGCGAGTTATTATTAGGTCATTTGCGTTATGGAACCCATGGCGGAAACAGCGTAGACCTATGCCATCCATTTATTCGTGAAAACAATTGGATGAGCCGAAATTTAATGCTTGCTGGCAACTTTAATTTAACCAATGTAGATGAACTTTTTGATGTGTTAGTTGGCCTTGGTCAGCACCCAAGCGAAAGAGCAGATACCGTTACCATGTTGGAAAAATTTGGACATTTTATTGATGAAGAAAACCAAAGACTTTTTACCCGTTATAAAATAGAAGGACACAGCAATCAAAATATTTCTAATATGATAGCTGAAGAATTAAACGTAGAAAATATTTTAAAACGTGCGCTTCGCGATGCAGATGGAGGTTATGTTATGGCTGGTTTAATTGGCCATGGCGATGCTTTTGTGGTGAGGGATCCAAACGGTATTCGTCCTTGTTTTTATTATTGTGATGATGAAATAGCTGTGGTAACAAGTGAACGTCCTGCTATTCAAACTGGATTCAATATTCCAGTGAGAGATATCAAAGAATTAGGACGTGGAAATGCATTAATTATTAAACGTAACGGAACCATTAGCGAAGTAAATATTATTCCTCCAGGCGAAAACAAAAGCTGTTCATTTGAACGCATTTATTTTAGCCGTGGAAACGATAAAGACATTTACAAAGAACGCAAGCAATTGGGTTATTTATTGGCTAATAAAATTATGCAAGCAGTAAATAATGATTTTGAAAACACTGTTTTTAGTTTTATTCCAAATACTGCTGCTGTTTCGTTTTACGGAATGATAGATGGAATCAATGATTTATTAAATATTCATAAAATAGAACAAATAAAAAAAATTGGTTCTGAAATAAACGAAGCGCAACTTAAAACCATTTTAGCAGTTCACCCCCGCAGGGAAAGAGTAGCTGTAAAAGATGCAAAACTGCGTACTTTTATTACCAACGATAATAACCGCGAAGACATGGTAGCTCACGTTTACGATGTTACTTATGGAATAGTAAAAAACCATGAAGACACGCTTGTAGTTATTGACGATTCAATTGTTCGTGGTACCACTTTAAAAACATCTATTCTTAGAATTTTAGATAGACTACATCCTAAAAAAATAATTATTGTTTCATCTGCTCCGCAAATTCGTTACCCTGATTGTTACGGAATAGATATGAGTAAGTTGAAAGATTTTGTTGCCTTTCAGGCAATGATAGCGCTGATTAAAGAACGTAAATTAGAAAACAAAATTGACGAAGTTTACAAAAAATGTAAAGCGCAAGAACATTTACCAAAAGAAGAAATGAAAAACTATTTGAAAGATTTATATTCATTGTTTACCGAAGAAGAAATTTCTGCTCAAATATCTATTATAGTTACTCCACCCGAAATTACAGCAAGTGTTCAAGTAATTTATCAAACCATAGAAAACTTACATGTTGCCTGTCCAAACCATCATGGCGATTGGTATTTTAGCGGAAACTACCCAACTCCGGGAGGAAATAAAGTAGTGAATAAAGCATTTATGAATTATTACGAAGGCAGCGATGCCAGGGCTTATTAATTTTCATAAAAAAAGCTGCAATTGCAGCTTTTTTTATGTTTAAATATATTTGTCCAAGGTTGGTGTCCCCGCCAATCCTTCTGTAGTTAGCAATTAGCGTTTGTATTTGAATTTCGTGCTTTAAAATATTATTCTCTAATATGGTTTACCACTCCATCATCATTGGGCTTTCCCCATTTTCTGTTAAAGTTTATTTCCATTTTCTCGTCTATTGCTTTGCAAATATCTTCATAGCTCATACCATCAGAGGCAGCGGCACCAAATAATAAAATAAAACAATCGGCAAATTCCATTCTTTTGTTTTCACTATTGTTTTTCAAATCAGAAACTAGTTCATCCATTTCCTCCGATAAGTGAGCCATTTTAGATAAAGCAGTTGCTTTTTTAAATGTTTCATTTTGCCATTGAGTAATGCTTTCAAACTGTTCTTTTTTCATATTATTTTATTACCAAGCTTTGGATTCTGAAGTCCAAAATTCAACGCGGACACCAGCACTTACTACATTTTCCAAAATATCATCGCGCATGTTTTGCTCTAAACTGAAAGTGTAAATTCCCGCTTGTTTAAATTTTATACGAGGCTTGTATTGTAATTGGTAAGCATGAATATCGCCTAAACCTTTTCCTTGCCATTTTCCTCTGTCATCGGCTAATATAAACTCTACTCTTTCTTTTGTAACAGTTTTATCGGGTAAAGTTTCATGAACCCACATAAATAAATTACTGTATTTGTAGTCACCATTGATACGCAAATTGATAAATACATTGCAGTATTTATTGGTATCTTTTATGTTTATATCAAAGTTAATTGGCGCTTTAAAATCCCATTTATATTGCGCAATTTCTTTGTTTTCATCAAAAATTGGCGCATTGCCGCAGGCTCCAAAACAAAATGAAACCAACACAAATACTAAAATTGAAAGAATATGTTTACTCCTTTTTATCATCTGGCTTTGGTAAATTAGGTTTATTTCTATTATTCCTGTTTTTATTAAACTTAGGTTTATTATTTTGATTAGTGTTTACAATATTATTTTCCAAAGACTTGTTTTCATTAGCATTCACATTAGCCTGTGATGGCATTTGATTTGGATTTGCTGGTCTTGCGTTTGGATTATTGTTTACAGGTTTTGCATTTGGATTCGTGTTTACAGGCCTTGTTACTTGTGCTTGTCTGTTCTGATTTGGATTATTTCCTTGCACCGCATTTGTGTTTGGTTTATTGTTTTTATTGCGGTTATTTTTATTGTTATTATTTCGTTTTTTGTTATCGTCCAAACGAGTTAAACTATCCATTCCCATGTCGTTTTTAAAGTCAAGTTCTATTACTTTCTTTAATTCAACTTTGGGTTTAATCACCAATTCTGGTTTTATGCCGTCTCTGTTTTGGCTAATATATTCTTTGGCTTTTTCTACACTTAACTCTAACCAATCGCCATTTGCTTCGCCCATAGGCGCAAAAAACAGCATGCGTTTTAAAATATCAATTTTTACTTGCTTATAGCGCAAGTCGCCAGCAAATTCAATGATATTATTGTCTTTTTCAGGAAAATCTTTTAACGATTCTTGGTACACATCTAACTCAAAGTTTAAGCAGCATTTTAATTTACCACATTGGCCCGAAAGTTTTAACTGATTAATGGATAAATTTTGGTATCGAGCAGCATTGATATGAACCATTTTAAAATCGGTGAGCCAAGTACTGCAGCAAAGTTCTCGTCCGCAACTACCAATAGCACCAAGCCTTCCAGCTTCTTGGCGGTAGCCAATTTGTTTCATTTCTACACGAACTTTAAACTCATCGGCCAGCTTTTTTATCAATTCTCTAAAATCAACCCTGTCTTCGGCTGTGTAATAAAAAATAGCTTTTCGTTTATCGCCTTGGTATTCTACATCGCTTAATTTCATGTTTAAACCTAACTCTAAAGCATGAGTTCTGGCCTTAAACATGGTGGGAATTTCTAATTCTTTATTTTCCTTGTGCTTTGCAATATCAGTGTCATTTGCCCTGCGAATAATTTTTCGAATATGTGTACTTTCAGGAGTTAAGCCTACTTTCTTTAATTGTAGTTTTACTAATTCTCCTTTTAAATTTACTTTACCAAAATCATAACCATTTTCTAATTCTACAATTACAAAATCGCCATTGGTTATATCCAAATTATTATTCCTAAAGTACTCTTTTCTTGTACCTTTAAAACTTACTTCTACTACATCAAAAGGTTTGGTGTGAGGTGGCATTACCAAATCACTTAACCAATCGTATGTATTTAATTTATTGCAACCACCTGTGCTACAACCTCCGCTAGAGCAGCCACCTGTGCTACATCCTCCGCTTGAACATCCCATTTATTATTTATATATTTTAAATAATTGAACTTTAAAAAAATTAGTTTTAGGGCATTATTTAACAATAATAAAAACCCTGTGTTATATTACAAATATTGCTATTAAATACCTTATTTTTTAATAGTTGCTATTTGTAATTGTTTGCCAATATACATAGAAAGATTTAAATACATAATTTTTACACTTGCATTTCGCTCCACATGAAAAATTGCTTCGTCAATTGCGGTGGTTATCAATGCTAAATTATTTGGTGTAAAAACTACGCTGAATTGATTTAAAAAAGCCAATTCTTCTGGTGAATTTTTCCTTAATGAAGGATGACCAAATTTGTAAATAAATGCAGACCGAATCATTTGGCTGCTGTATGTTAAAAAACTTTTTACTTGCTCACGACCAACCGTTGAAAGCTTTTCAATTAAAGCTGTTAACTCATCTGCTTGTCCTGATTGAGTAGGTTTATTATAAGTAAATGACTTTCGCATCCATTCAATAAATAAGTTCAAATAATCGCCATGTTCAATGTTTATTAAACTCAATGCTAAATTATAATTTCCACTTACCAACCTTGCTATTGCCTGCGCCTTATTACTTTCTATTTGATGGTTTTGAATTAAATCATTGACTATATCTTCATCTAAAACCTGTGGAACTTTTATTAATTGTGCCCTCGATAAAATGGTAGCAATTACTTTTTCACTGTCATTGGCCACTAAAATAATCAAGGTATTTTCAGGTGGTTCTTCCAAAAGTTTTAAAATAATATTGCCTTCAGTTTTCATGTATTCGGGCATCCAAATAATTAAGGTTTTAAACTTTGCCTCGTATGCTTTTAGACTTAGTTTTCTGATGATATCTCTGCACTCTTCGGCAGTTATATTTCCTTGTTTGTTTCCAGCATTATCTAACTGACAAATCCAATCAAAATCGTTCATGTAAGGATTTTCGAGTAGCACTTCTCTAAATTCCGACAATACATCAATGCACAATTTGGTTGGTGAAATAGTGGGAAATGTAAAATGTAAATCGGGGTGAATGTATTTTTGATATTTTACACAACTAGAACAAGTTCCACAACTATCCGTTTCTTGTTGATTTAAACAATTTACATATTGTGCATACGCAATGGCCAAAGCTAAATTTCCACTTCCCTCTGCTCCTAAAAACAGTTGAGCGTGGCTTATTCGCCCATCTCTGGTGGTTTGTATTAGTTTGTTTATTAAGGTTTTTTGACCAACAATATTCTTAAATTGCATATTGGCAAATAACTAAAAAATAATGAGCAAAGCAAAAGAGAATTTTAAAAGAAAATAATTTTTTAAAACAGGTTTTCACACTCAAAATTTATGCGAATAATTAGGAATATAATTTTACCAAATTCATAAAAAATAATTTAATTGCTATGCAATAAATAAGTAATTATTATGATAGACTTAAGAAGCGATACCGTTACCAAACCAAGTGCGGCCATGATGGAAGCCATGATGGAGGCCAAAGTTGGGGATGATGTTTTTGGGGAGGATCCAACAGTAAACGAATTGCAAAACTTTGCAGCCGATATGTTTGGTATGGAAGCAGCGTTGTTTTGTTCCAGCGGAACCATGACCAATCAAATAGCTATAAAACTACATACCCAACCCAGCGATGAAGTAATTTGTGATAAGCTTTCGCATGTTTATTTATACGAAGGTGGCGGAATTGGCTATAATTCGGGATGTTCTACTCGCTTATTAGAAGGAAATTATGGACGATTTACGGCTGAACAAGTTCAAGAAAATATAAACGATAAAAACAATATTCATTTTCCAATTAGCAAATTAGTTTGCATTGAAAACACAGTAAATAAAGGGGGTGGCGTATGTTGGGACATTGATGAAATAATAAAAATTAAAGCTGTTTGTGAAAACAACGAAATGGCTTTACACCTTGATGGCGCAAGACTTTTTAATGCATTGGTTGCCAAAAACCAATCTGCTTTAAAATACGGACAATTATTCGACACCATTTCCATATGTTTGAGCAAAGGATTAGGCGCTCCAGTAGGTTCATTGCTGCTTGGCAGTAAAAAAAATATTACAAAAGCCATCAGAATTAGAAAAATAATGGGTGGTGGAATGCGTCAAGCAGGCTTTATAGCCGCTGCAGGTTTGTATGCTTTGCAAAATAATATTGATAGATTAACCATAGACCATGAACGAGCAAATATTTTGGCAAGTGTTTTGCAAACGTGCAACTTTGTGGAAAGTATTTACCCCGTTGAAACCAATATTGTAATATTTAAAATAAACCCAAATGAATTAAGCACCAGTCATTTTATTGAATTTTTAAAAAACAATGAAATAAATGCGGTAAGTATGGGTAATAATTTGATTAGATTTGTTTTACATTTGAATATAACAGCAACTGAATTTGAATTTTTAATAAATAAAATAAAACAAATAAACATTAGCAACCCAATTCTTTGATTTTAAAAAACTATTTAGCATATTCGCCCTCCTTTATGAAAAAAATAATCCTATTAATTACCATATTCTCCTTAGCATTTATTTATAGTGAAGCTCAAACTAGAAAAAAAGCTGTTGCTAAAGGTTATGATGCCATATATCCATTTATTAAGGGTAAGGCTAAAGTTTTAAAAAACGGAAAACTTGGTTTCATAAACATGGAAGGCGAAGAGTTTATACCTTGCAAATATGAAGAAATATTTCCTTTTGAAGGTGGTAGAGCAAAAGTACTTAGAGAAGCAAAATACGGATTTATCAACGAGCAAGGAGAAGAAATAATTGAATGTAAATTTAGTTTTATTGGTCCTTTTAAAAACGGAAGAGCAGTAGTAAGATTGAATGGTAAACTTGAAATTATAGATACTGAGGGTACTGTAATTACCGAGGGCAATCATGGTGCTACACAGTAAATTTTATAATCCTAGTCACAAAACAGAAATATTCGATTAGTTTTTTTGCATCAATCAAAACAATTACTAATTTCGAACGATTAATAAAAAAAAGACAACTGCAAAGCAGTTTATACTACAATATAAAAATGAGTAATTTAAAGACAAAATTTGCTGAAAAAGCATTACCCTTAGCAGTAGAAATTAGAAACTTTGTAAAAGAAAATGGTGACGTTATATTAGGTAATTGTACCGTTGAAGATGTTTATCATGGACAAAAAGGTATCATTGGATTATTAACTGAAACTTCTTTATTAGACTCAAATGAAGGAATTCGTTTCAGGGGTTATACCATACCAGAATTAAGGGAATTATTACCAAAAGTTCCAGGCGGAACAGAGCCACTTCCTGAGGGATTATTTTATTTAATGCTTATTGGTGAGTTACCAACTTACGAAGATGTATTAGATATACAAGCAAATTGGGCAGCAAGAGCAAATGTTCCCGCACACGTATTTGCTGCATTAGATGCAATGCCAATTACAACGCATCCTATGACTCAGTTTGCTATTGCAATTAATGCATTACAAACAGATTCAGTTTTTGCAAAAGCATATAAAGAAGGAATCAATAAAAAAGATTATTGGGATTATACCTATGAAGACGTTTGTACTTTATTAGCTCGTATTCCAATAGTAGCAGCATATATTTATAGAAGAACATACAAAAACAATGACCATATAGCATCAGATCCAAAATTAGATTGGGCCGCAAATTTTGCTCATATGTTAGGATATGATCAAAATGAATTTTATAAATTAATGCGTTTGTATTTGGTTATTCATGCTGACCACGAAGGTGGAAATGTTTCTGCTCATACTACACATTTAGTAGGTTCAACTTTAGCTGATCCTTATTTGAGTTTTGCAGCTTCTATGAATGGACTTGCGGGTCCTTTACATGGTTTAGCAAACCAAGAAGTAGTTCGTTGGATCAAAGACATGCAACAAGAAATTGGAGAAGATCCAAATGAAGAACAAATAGCATCTTATATTCAGCAAACATTAACAAACGGAAAAGTTGTTCCAGGATATGGACATGCAGTATTGCGTAAAACTGATCCAAGATTTACAGCACAACAAGAATTTGCAAAAACTTACATGCCAGATGACAAATTGATAAATATAGTTTGGAAAATATATAAAGTGGCTCCGCCAATTTTAGAAAATACAGGTAAAATTAAAAATCCATGGCCCAATGTAGATGCACATTCAGGCGCGTTACTATTACATTATGGTTTTGCAGAATACGAATTTTATACTGTTTTATTTGGAGTAAGTAGGGCATTAGGAGTAATGGCTTCATTACTATGGGATAGGGCATTAGGATTACCTTTAGAAAGACCAAAATCGGTAACTTATGAATGGTTAAAAGCTACAGTAGCTGCTAAAAAAGCAAATGTTTAAAATATATAAAATTAAAAAAGCCTCATTCTGAAATCAGAATGAGGCTTTTTTTTGTTTGAAATTTGAAGAAATTTAGTTTTCGTTTCTATTTCTAATTGATAAGGGGAAAGCTAATTTAGGAATAAAGTTAGCTAAAGTAGCCACAAGTGAGTACATATAATTATAAACTGAAAGGCTTACATATAATACAGCTAAACCCACAATTACATTCACAAATGAACTAGCAACAATAATAATATCTGATGCATACCAAATAAAATCATTGCCAAAAGATTGACTTGCATTTAATTTAAATGCTGTAAATGATTGCAAAGCATTAGCAATTACATCAAGTCTTAGCGAAACTAAAATATTTGATAATGTATTAATTGGAAAAGCATATAAACCTCCTAAAATTTCTAATGAAGGATTGCTTGAAGAAGATAAAAGTAAATCAGAATCTAATAGAAAACATAATGATAAATTTACAGAATAAATAATTCCTAAAACTGCCATTACTTCACCAAAAATTCTAATGTTTGTAGTCACAAAATCTTTAAAAATAAACTCAATCATTCCATTATGTGAACCACCAAGAGTTTCTCCTTTTGATTTAATAATGTGTGCAATTGGAAAAGCAGAATAAGCCATTAAAATTAATGTAACTACACTTCCAATTTTACCAATAATGGTAACTGCGGGATTTCCAAAATGTGCTAAAGCTGCATTTAATACGCCCCATTCCATTGTTAGAAATACAACCAAAGCTGCAACCTGATAAATTAATTTAACATAACTGCGAATCCCATCTTGTGAATCAAAAGAATCAATTGTTGAATTCAATTTTGCATTTAATACTTTTTGATTCACCATTTGGGGGAAATCAATAATTTGATTAAAAATTTGTTTCATGGTTTGTTGTTTTTAAGTTTTCTTACTCTTATGGCCTTTCAGATATCGCCCCGTTTTTATAGAGTTCTCTGGACTTCTCTTAAAATTTTAAAATAGTAAAATACATTTATATGATAAATGTTTTATTTTATGAATACAAATTTATTTTTTTTGATAAATAAAAAATATGTAAGTGAATTTACTTTTGCACCAAATACTTATTTTTAATCAAAAAAAA
>CAISTO010000063.1 GCA_903888395.1 uncultured Bacteroidota bacterium
ATTGCGGCTATAACAATTTGAAAATCATGGAAAAATTTGAACTAAATAATAAAAAAGTAATCAACTCATGGGCCATGTACGATTGGGCTAATTCTGTGTTTTCATTGACGATTGCCACTGCTATTTTCCCTATTTATTTTAATAAAATGTGTAAAACCGCTTCTGTAGCACAAGGAGGTTTACAAGACGGAATTTACTATTTAAATTTTTGGGGAATGAAAGTAGTAGGGGCCGAATTGTATTCATTTGTAGTTTCTGCAGGTTTTTTAATTGTAGCTTTTTTAAGTCCTTTTTTGTCTGGAATTGCAGATTTTAAACACAATAAAAAATTCTTTTTAAAAGTATTTTGTTACATGGGTGCTGCAAGTTGCATTGGCATGTATTTTTTTACCGCTGATACCATTGGATTGGGTGTTGTTTTGTTCATGTTAAGTTTAGTTGGTTTTGCAGGTAGTTTAGTTTTTTATAATGCTTTTTTACCTGAAATAGCTAGTGAAGATATGCTTGATAAAGTAAGTGCTAAAGGTTTTTCAATGGGATATATTGGAAGTGTTATTTTATTAATTATTAATTTAATGACTATCATGATTCCTGAATTATTTTTCCCTGTTCAAGCTAAAATAACGGAGTTAATGGCTGCCAATCCTTCATTAACAAACGAACTTGCTACTGAAGAAGCTAAAGGTTTTTATGCTGGAATAGCTACTCGTCTATCCTTTGTATCAGTTGGAATTTGGTGGGCGGGTTTTGCTCAAATTATGTTTAAAAATGTGCCTGAAATTCATTCAGAAAAAACACACGAAGGAAATTTATTAAGTAAAGGTTTTGATGAGTTGAAAAAAGTTTTGGTACAAGTAAAACAACAACCTACTATGTTAAAATATTTATTGGGTTTTTTCTTTACAAGTATGGGTGTTCAAACTGTCATGTATGTAGCCAGTTTATTTGGTGAAGAAGAGTTACATTTGGGAACTGCAGTTTTAATTGGTACTATTTTGGTGATTCAATTAATAGCTATTTTAGGTGCATGGGCTTTTTCAAGAATTTCGGCTGCCATTGGCAATATTTACACTTTAATTATTACCATTTCTGTTTGGATTGTAATTTGTTTTTTAGCTTATTCAATCAGAGATACGCCAGAATTTTATAACATAGGTGGCATGGAAATAAAAAGAGTAATTATACATTTTATGGGTTTAGGTGCATTGGTTGGAATAGTAATGGGCGGAATTCAATCCATGTTTAGAAGCACTTACGCAAAATTAATTCCTGAAAACACAGAAGATACTGCATCATTCTTTAGTTTTTACGATGTTTGTGAAAAATTTGCCATTGTGTTGGGAACATTTAGTTATGGTTTAATAAATGGAAAGACACATAGTATGCGTCTTTCAGTAGTAGCCTTAGCCATTTATTTCTTCATAGGTTTACTATTTATTGTTCAAATTAAAAACTTTAAAAGTTATTCAACTGAAAAGGCATCATTGTAAAAATATATTTAAATGAAAGTAGATTTATTTATTCCTTGTTTTATTGATCAATTTAATCCTCAAACAGGATTTAATATGGTGAAAGTGCTTGAAAAAGCAGGCTGTCAGGTTAATTATAATATTGAACAAACTTGTTGTGGTTTGTCGGCATTTAACGCAGGCCAATGGGATGAAGCTAGACAAGTAAGTGAAAAACTTTTGAATGAAATTACGCCAGATAGAAACTTAGTTTGTGGTGGAACTGCTTGTGCTGGAATGATTAGAAATTCTTATGATTTATTATTTCAAAATTCTTCTTATCATAATAAATTTAGGCAGTTACAAAAACGCACATTTGAGTTAAGTGAATTTTTGGTTGATGTACTTCATATTGAAACATTAGGTGCTAAATTCAATGGCAAAGCCATTTTTATGGATACTTGTACGGGTTTGAATGGATGTAATGTAAAAGTACAACCTCGTATACTTTTAGAACAGGTAGAAGGATTAGAATTAGTAGAAATAAATAGCCAAGATGAATGTTGTGGATTTGGTGGAAGCTTTGCTGTTACCAATCCTGAACTTTCTGTTCATATGGGAATTAAAAAGCTAGATTCCTTTAAAGAAACGGGTGTTCAAAATATTATTTCTACAGATTATAGTTGCCTTATTCACCTTAAAAGTATTGCAGAAACAAAAGGATATAACTTTACTTTTTTACACATTGCCGATGTGTTGGCAAGCGGACTTTAGTTCAGTCATTTATTTTAATGCTATAATTATTCTATGATTCTCATTAATCATTCTTGAATAAATCCAGATGAAATAGAAGAAACGGATTTTGATTCAGTATACGGCAAAAGGATTGCAGTTAATTAAGCCTGCAATGGCTTAAAAGTTCCGTATGAACGTAACATTTTGTAAAAGGGGTTTTAACCATTAAAAAAAACCTTTTGCACGAAAACCTCTATTATTTAAAAATAACCTTTTGGTAGATGGGTGCTAAATAATAAATTTGCTAGTATCAAAACTAAATTGAAATTTGCGCAATAATTTAAATGCAACACGATAAACATACTTATTACTTCGAAAAATACTTGCGCAAAGAAATGTCGCGCGAGGAGAAAGAAGCATTTGAAATAAAATTAAATAATGATATTGATTTTAAGTCAAACTTTACTGAGTATGCGTTGAATCATGAAAAAATTAAAAAAGCTGAATTAGCAGATTATTACGACAAAGAAATTATTCCCGATAAACCTAAAAACTACGCATGGGTTTGGGTATTATTTTCAGTTCTAGGTTTGGTTTTAATTGTAGATTATTACGCAAACCAAAAGTACAACGAAGATCAAAAGGCTAATCAAACCTATAAAGAAGCATTTGTGAGTAGGTTTAAAAGTGCTTTTGTGGAGCCATTTAAAAAAATAACTTTTAAAGATAAAAACATTAATACAAATAACCAGCAAACTACCATTAGTGCTGACGAAAATAGGGGAGATGTGTATGATGAAATTGCTGATTCCGCTAACATAGCATTGATTGATTCTGGTATTATTGAAGGGAAAATAATTCAACAATACCAGCAGTTAATGAATGATAAAAATTCACTTTCAAATAAAGACATATTTTTAAATGACAGCTTAATGTTAGTGATTGAATTAGAAAAATTCAAAGAGAAATATAGACTTATAAAAAGTTCTACAGATAGTATTTTAAATGATAGCATAGTTACCAAATTAGCTTTTCAATCATTGGTAAAACAAAACGGAAATTTGAAGCCAATTTTTGTTGAATTTTGGCAATCGTTGGTTGGGTTTTCTGGTTACCAATTCACAGGAAAAAAACTCATTATTTACGGAATTCAAAATCCATTTGATGTTTTTATTTTAAAGCAAAACACCAATTATATACTTCATACTAAATGGGGTGAAACTGCTTTGGAACCAGATAATTTATTACACAAACTTGAAAATTAAATTTTACAAATACCAAGGAACAGGTAACGATTTTATCATGATAGATGATAGAAACAAAACATTTGATGCCAATAACCAAAAGCTCATTGAAAGCATGTGCGACAGGCGTTTTGGAATTGGTGCTGATGGTTTAATTTTATTGCAAAGCCATGAAAATGCAGATTTTTATATGCAATATTTTAACAGCGATGGACGCGAAAGTTCTATGTGTGGAAATGGTGGAAGGTGCATTGCTCAATTTGCAAAAGACTTGAGCATAGTAAATGAAACAGCGTCTTTTTTTGCCATAGATGGAGAACATACTGCCAATTATGAAAATGGTTTGGTGAGCCTTCAAATGATGAATATAAATCAAGTTGAAAATAGAGAAAATCATGTTTTTGTTTTAAATACTGGATCACCTCATTTTGTTCAGTTTTTTGACCAAGATGTAGATTCAATTGACTTAGTTGCTGAGGCAAAAAAAATTAGGTATAACAGTGAATTTGCTGCTAATGGAATCAATGTAAATTTTGTTTCTATACATCATGAAGTTTTAAAAGTTAGAACTTATGAACGTGGGGTTGAAGATGAAACTTTTAGTTGTGGAACGGGAGTTACTGCTACCGCAATTGCTTATAATTTATATAAAAAAGATGATGTTACGAAACATCATTTCCAAATTCAAACCAAAGGAGGAAACCTTTCGGTTAATTATTTGTTTAATGAAAATAAATACACAAATGTATTTTTACAAGGACCAGCCAAATTTGTTTTTGATGGTGAAATAGAATTTTAAAAATATGAACCGAGCCGCTGGCTCTTTTTGGTTTATTTGGCATTTTTCAACGGGTTAAAACCCGTTGTTATAAAATAACCGAGCCTATGGCTCTATAAAAAATGAAGAAGCAAACAAGAGCCGTAGGCTCGTAACATATATTAGCAACGGGTTTCAACCCGTTGAAAAAAAAATGAAATAAGTAAACAAGAGCCGTAGGCTCGACACATATAAAAAAAAATAGTAAAATTTGGCACAAAAATATTTTTGACCAAATTAATTAAAAGCTTTAAAAAAAATGAACCGAGCCGCTGGCTCTCTTTGGTTTATTTGGCATTTTTCAACGGGTTAAAACCCGTTGTTATAAAATAACCGAGCCGCTGGCTCTATAACAAATGAAGAAACAAACAAGAGCCGTAAGCTCGTAACATATATTAGCAACGGGTTTCAACCCGTTGAAAAAAAAATGAAATAAGTAAACAAGAGCCGTAGGCTCGACACATTTTAAGAAAAATAGAATGGCAAACACATATCATCAAATATATTTGCAAACAGTATTTGCTGTTAAATATAGAAAAGCACAAATTAATGCTGATTGGAAAAACCAATTTTTTTCTGTGATTGGAAATTTAATTAATGAGAACAATTGTAAAAATATTATTGTAAATGGAGTTGAAGACCATGTCCATTGTTTTTTTTCGTTAAAACCTGTGGTTTCAGTTTCAGAATTAATGAAAACAGTTAAAGCAAAATCATCAAAATATATAAACGACCATGATTTAACTAAAGAAAGATTTGAATGGCAAGAAGGTTATGGAGTTTTTTCATACAGTCAATCGCAAATTGACAATGTTTATAAATATATTTTAAATCAAGAGGAGCATCACAAAAAACAAAATTTTAAAAGTGAATATTTGCAATTATTAAATAGTTTTAAAATTGATTACGATGAAAAGTATTTGTTTCATGATTTGATATAAAAAAATGGAACGAGCCGCTGGCTCTCTGGTTTTTACGCGATATCTTTTCAACGGGTTAAAACCCGTTGCTATAAAATAAACCGAGCCGATGGCTCTTTAAAAAAAGCTTTAAAAAAATGGAACGAGCCGCTGGCTCTCTTTGGTTTATTTGGCATACTTTCAACGGGTTAAAACCCGTTGTTACAAAATAACAGAGCCGCTGGCTCTATAACAAATGAAGAAGCAAACAAGAGCCGTAGGCTCGACAGATATTGTAACAACGGGTTTTAACCCGTTGAAAAAAAAACGAAATTAGCAAAAAAGAGCCGTAGGCTTGACACATTTTAAGGAAAATAGTAAAATTTGGCACAACAATTTTATTGACCAAATTAATTAAAAGCTTTAAAAAAATGGAACGAGCCGCTGGCTCTCTTTGGTTTATATGGCATTTTTTAACGGGTTAAAACCCGTTGTTA
The DNA here is from genome assembly GCA_903888395.1 of uncultured Bacteroidota bacterium. Classification (GTDB taxonomy): domain Bacteria; phylum Bacteroidota; class Bacteroidia; order UKL13-3; family UKL13-3; genus JAAFJM01. The sequence continues at coordinate 5,641 of CAISTO010000063.1, forward strand.
TAAAATAAACCTAGCCTATGGCTCTATAAAAAATGAAGAAGCAAACAAGAGCCGTAGGCTCGTAACATATATTAGCAACGGGTTTCAACCCGTTGAAAAAAAAATGAAATAAGTAAATAAGAGCCGTAGGCTCGACAGATATTGTAACAACGGGTTTCAACCCGTTGAAAAAAAACGAAATTAACAAATAAGAGCCGTAGGCTCGACACATTTTAAGGAGAATAGAATGGCATACCAACGCAGGAAAACAAGTACAGTAAAAATTGGCGAATTACACATTGGAAGTGATCATCCAATTGTGCCTCAAAGCATGACCACCACTGATACCATGGATACGCAAAAATCGGTGGAACAAATTATTAGAATGGTAAATACTGGCTGCGAATTAGTACGATTAACAGCGCCAAGTATGAATGAAGCGCAGAATTTAGCTGAAATAAAAAAAGCTTTACTTGAAAAAGGAATAAATGTTCCTTTGGTTGCCGATATACATTTTACGCCAAATGCTGCTGAATTAGCTGCTAAAATTGTAGAAAAAGTAAGGGTAAATCCTGGAAATTATGCCGACAAAAAGAAGTTTGATACCATTGATTACACCGATGAAGAATACCAAGAAGAAATTGATAGAATCAGAGAAAAATTTGTTCCATTAATAAAAATTTGCGCAGCTCATGGAACTGCTTTGCGAATTGGAACTAATCATGGTTCATTAAGCGATCGAATTATGAGCCGCTATGGCGATACTGCGCTTGGAATGGTAGAAAGTGCCATGGAGTTTTTGCGAATAGCAGAAGATGAAAATTTTCACAATATTGTACTTTCCATGAAATCAAGTAATCCGCAAGTAATGGTGCAAGCTTACCGATTATTGGTAAAAACCATGGATGAAAACAACATGCATTATCCTTTGCATTTAGGCGTTACCGAAGCGGGTGACGGTGATGATGGAAGAATAAAATCTGCATTGGGAATTGGTGCTTTACTAGAAGATGGAATTGGTGATACAGTAAGAGTTTCTTTAACTGAAGATCCAGAATTTGAAGTGCCAGTGGCAAAAAAATTAATTGAAAGATACAACCAAATTCAACAAGATAATTATACTCAAATTGATTTAAATAATTCAACAAAAACTAATTGGAGTGCATTTGAATATAAAAGACGTGAAAGCCATGAAGTTTATAATTTTGGAGCGCATCAGGTTCCAAGGGTAATCATTGATTTTAGTAACCATACAAATTTACAAGCAAGCGAATTACAAGCTATTGGTCATATTTATGATGCATCAATTGATAAATGGCACATGAGTGATTTGGGTTCAGATTTTATTTTTTTAGGTGAAAATAAAGCTGCATTTATGCTGCCAATGGGTTTAAAAGCCATTTATCATTCATCGGTTTGGAATTTGGTAAGTGATAAAGTAAATTCATTTCCTTTATTTACTACTGATGAAATATTGCAAGGCAAACATCAAATAGCCCATTCAAGTACTTTGAATTTTGTGAAATTAAATGCTGAAACGCTTAATGAAAAAATCATTGCACAAGCAAATGAAATAAAAAATGTAGTTTTTATTGTTGAATCAAAAGCGGCAAATCCAATGACGATTTTACGTGAATTGTTTTTCAAAATGAATGATTGGAATGTAAAAAAGCCAATAGTTTTAGCACATAATTATAGTTCAGTAACTGATGAAGAAAAATTTATGTTGCATTGTTCTACTGATTTTGGTGGACTATTAATTGATGGTTTTGGTGATGCTATTTTTATGACTGCCAATGCAATTGATAACAAAAGAATCAATCAAATAGCTTTTGGCATATTGCAAGCCGCACGAACCAGAATTTCAAAAACAGAATACATTAGCTGTCCAAGTTGTGGACGTACATTATTTGATTTACAAGAAACAACTGCGCTTATACGCAATAGAACGGACCATTTGAAAGGAATAAAAATTGCAATTATGGGTTGCATTGTAAACGGACCGGGTGAAATGGCCGATGCCGACTATGGTTATGTAGGAAGTGGAGTAGGAAAAATAACTTTATACAAAGGCAAAGAAGTCGTAAAAAGAAATATTGCAAGTGAAAATGCTGTAAACGAACTAATTGAATTAATAAAAGACCATGGAGATTGGGTAGAATTATAAATATTTTTTACAATTTACATTTATATGACAAAAATATGTTTACTAAAAGCACTTTTTTATTGTCAATGATTTTGTTAGTGACAAAATATATTTATTTTGCCAACCCAAATACTAAAAATACTAAACAAATAAATAAAAATAAATTATGAAAAAGTTAATACTAACAACTTTAAGCATTGGACTTGCATTAGGTTCATTTGCTCAACAAAACCTTCATTTAAAAAATCAAGGTGTTTTAGATAATTCACCAAGAAAAGCTAAAGCAAAATCAGGACTTTCAAAATCAGATAGATCTGAATGGTATAATCCTCTTGATATTTTAGCAAATGGAGATTTCAAAACCTATGTTGGTTTTATGATGAATGATTCATTGGCAAAATATGTAGGTGCTGATGGTGTTGCTTCACAAGGAAGAACTTATCAAGCTGTAGCTACTATTATAGATCCTAAAGATGATGCAATTGATTTAGGAGCAGATCCAACTATTAAAATGAGTAAATTTACAAATTATTCAGTAGATTCAATTGCTTTCAATTATGCTTACGTAAGAAGAGTGGATTCAACTACTGATGATCTTGCCAATAAAGTAGCAGTTGTAGATACCTTATTTGTTTATTATTTTATGGGTGCTCAAATATCTACTACGCAATCAATCTCTGGATTAACTTCTAAATTTGGTTATATTGGTTACGATTTTACTAAAAGACGTCCAAGTAATTTTTTCTCTATTGATACAATTTTGTTAACTGCTGATTATAACACTGGAAAGCCTTCTTCTACAGGTTGGAGATTAAGCACCATTGCTATTAAACCTACTAAGGCAATGACTATGAATTCAAATGGTGGAGCTAATAAAAGTAATTTAATTGGATATTCTTTCATGTTTAAAAATGGTACAACTTACGATGATACTTATACTTACGAAGATTTAAGAGATTCAACTTTAACAACAGGTAACAAATGGGTAAATTATTTTTTATACCGCCAAGGTGCCAATGAAGGTACTTCTTTAGCAAGTACTTTTTACAATAGTTCATTATTTGTTCCTCAACGTTTTTCTTACAAAGTAACTAACGGTTGGACTGGTTGGTATCCTGGTCAAGGATTTACAAATGATTATTATTTAGATGCTGGTATTAAATTATCATCTACTAATATTGGTGTTAAAGAAGTTCCAAATTCATTCTCATTAGGTGATGCATTCCCTAATCCTTCAAGCAATGATGTAACTATTGCATTTGATTTAAAATCGAACAACAATGTAAGCATTAAATTGGTAAACTTAGTTGGTCAAGAAGTAATGAACATTGCAAACGATAATTTTTCTGCTGGTGCAAATGAAGTAAAATTCAATGTAAGCAACTTAACTGGTGGTGTTTATTTTTACACAATGACAGTTGACGGTGTTAGCCAATCACAAAAAATTATGATTAAATAATTTTATTTAATTAAATAAAAATCCCCAATGGTGTAAACTATTGGGGATTTTTTTATTTTAAATGCTTTGCAATTTAACAATTGAATTCAATATTGCTTTGCACCGCAAACATTACCTATTTCATCTATATTGTTAATTTGTGGACTAAGGAATGGAATTCCTAAATTAAGTCCTCTAAGAATAAAAAAACAGGCAAAAAGAATGGCAAAAGCAGGGACAAGTCTGTTTACTTGTTGTCTGAACTTTAAATTTACTATTTGCCCAAGCATTGAAATGGCAAACATCATAGGGAAAGTTCCTAACCCAAAAAGTATCATAAATAAAGCGCCTTGTAAAGCTGATTGCATGGCCAAAGAAGCTATCAATGCTACATATACAAAGCCGCAAGGAAGCAATCCATTTAACGCGCCTATTAAGAAAAAAGAAGCATTGTTTTTACTCCTAAATAATTTACCAAACCACTTATTTCCCCAAAAGTTCAGTTCCATTTTATTGGCAATTTTTGGTAAAAATATTTTTAAAAAGGTGATTGTTAAAATAGAAATACCCGCAAAAATACTTACTGATTGCTGAAAGCCAGCTAACTTTAATTGAAAACCAAGCGTTCCAATAATTGCTCCTAATAGTGCGTAAATAAAAATTCTACCCGCATTATATATCAGTCTTGTAATCCATAAATGACTTGCCGAATTGGTATGTTTTGGTAATGCAAATGCAATGGGTCCACACATGCCAGCGCAATGCAAACTACTCACCAAACCTGTAATGAAAGCAGTTAAAAATAGCATGAATAATTATTGGATTTTAAAGTTTTTTTCTAAATAATGTTTTCCGTTTTTATCGCTCCAATTTAACCTCGCAATCCAATTACCTTTTTCAAAATCAGTCAAATCAAATTTGCTTGTAATGGTATCAGTAATTTGCACATCAAATTCCTTGTCGTTGGCTTTATTGGCCAAATAAATCAATTGTAATTTTGCATTTGAAATTGGATGAACCTTTAAGTTTTTAATTGCTAAAATTGATTCACTATTATTTTGATTAAATTGAAAATTTAAAAGGCTATCGGCTCCTTTATTTTCGTCAATAATAGCTTGATAGTTTTCACCTTTTTCGTAGTAATCAGTTTGAATCAATGAAATGTCTTCCTTCATCATTCTTAAAGCCATTAATATAATAAAGCCCATGAACATGGCCATAAAAATAACTAATTTAGTTCCCCAAGTAATTTTCATTATACTATTTATTTTTTTCAATTTTAATTAACTGGCGCCAAAAAGTTAGATTTAACTTGTTCAATAAATACGCCTTTACTCTTTACATTTATTATTACTTCATTTCGGTTGCTTTCTATTGATTTTGGTTCAACTTCAATAAAGAAACTTGTTTTTTCAAGTTCATCATTTGGTATAATAATATTGTCATGGTCAACAAGTACAATTTTTCCTTTTGGCATTAATAATTCAAGCTCAATAGGGATGGAATCAAAAGTTTTGTTAACAAATTCTATATTGTATAAATTACTAATATTTCCATTGGTTTGAGTTTGATAAAGCATACCTGCAGTTCTATTCAAAGTTGTTTCCACTTTTTTTCTACTTGCTACCAAAAATACTAATACCGTGAACAAAATAATTAACACCACTGAATAGCCAACATTACGTAACGAAAATTTAAAACCCTCCCCTTTGTCAATGCCATTTTTTGAGTTAAACCCAATCAATCTTTTAGGTTTATCAATTTTTAACATTACTTCATCACAGGCATCTACACAAGCTGTACAATTGGTACATTCTAACTGTGTACCGTTCCTTATATCTATTCCCGTTGGACAAACATTTACACATAATTTGCAATCAATACAATCGCCTTTTATTGCTGTGTTTTCTTGTTTATAAGCTTTTCCCCTAGGTTCCCCACGAATGTAATTGTAAGCAACTACAATAGAACTTTGGTCAAGCATTAAACCTTGAAGTCTTCCGTAAGGACAAATAATTACACAAACAATTTCGCGTAAAAAAGCAAATACAAAGTAAAAAATAGTTGAGAAAAGTAACAATGCCGATAGTTTACCTAAATGAGCCATCAGGCCATCTGTTACAAGTAATTTCAGGTTATGAACTCCAATGGTATAGGCCAAAAATGTATTTGCAATGAGGAAGGAAATTAAATAAAATATTACATGCTTAGTGGTTTTTTTAGCTATTTTTTCGGTATCCCAATCTTGTTCTGCTAATTTTTTCTGTTGGTTGTAATCGCCTTCTATTAAATATTCAATTTTACGGAAAAGCATTTCCATAAATATAGTTTGAGGGCAAGCCCAACCGCACCAAACCCTACCAAACAAAACGGTAAAAACTATGATGAATAAAATAAAAGTGAGCATTAATAATGCAAATAAGTTTAAATCTTGAGGCCAGAAAGGCATGCCAAAAATGATAAACTTACGTTCTAAAACATTAAATAAAAGCATTTGGTGTCCATTCATTTTCAGAAAAGGACTTGTAAAAAACACCATGTATAAAAACCATGCAAATAAGGTTCGATAGAAATACAAATTACCTTTAGGTTTTTTTGCAAAAATCCAAAGTCTTTTTCCTTTTTCATTAACATTTGGTAAACTATCTCGGTAATGCTCGCCATCTAATGCCTTTGCAGGCTCCACTTTATGCATGTTTTTATTATAAATTGTATTTGAAAACTAATTTTTTCAGGAAACTAATTCTCAATAATTTCTTAAAAAAATGAACCACATAGACACATAGGTTTCATAGCTTTTTTCTATGTTTTCTAAGTATCTATGTGGTTTAATATTTAATTTGAAGCTGTTGCTAAACTATCTGTTGTAACATTGGCTATTTTTAAACTATCGGTAACAGCAATTGATTCCATTTTAGTTCCTTGAGGAGCTTTAGGAGCTAAGGGATTTGAGCCTTGTAAAGTTAAAATATAACTTGCCAATTCTGCCATTTGTAATCCATTCAAAGATTTTTCCCATGAAATCATACCTTTTCCAGTAACACCATATTTTATGGTTTTAAAAATGTCGGAAACTTGACCGCCATGTAACCAAAATTCATCGGTTAAATTTGGACCAACACTACCACCAGCATCTTCCCTATGGCAAACGGCACATTTAGCAGTAAATAAAGTTTTTCCTTCTGTTAGTTGTTTTGCATCTGCAATTACTTTTACATTGCTTTCATCAATGGCATTTCCTACTTTTTTTAAGTAAGCAGTTTTAGCCACTTCTGCTTCTGCTAACTGATCTTCATATTCTGCTGTTTGTAATTTTCCACTTCCAGCATGATACCATAATCCATAAATAATAGCAATTACAATTGTGGTATAAAACATAAAGTTAAACCATGGTGGAGTAGGATTGTCAAGTTCAGCAATGCCATCAAAATTCTCATCTAATAATAATTCTTTTTCATGTTTTAATGAATGAAGTGAGAATAGTTTTTCAACTGTTGTTCTTTCTTCTTCTTGATCAGATGCTGGCTTATTAATTTTTTTCATGGCTACTAAAGTCAAGTATAATAAACCAACAACTATCAGTATCAGTATAAAAATTATTACACTCATTACTTTTATGTAAAGTGTATCAAAATCGCCATAATTAAATGTGGCTGCTGCTGCCATACTTCTATTGCTTAGCAATAAAATCAAACTGGCTAAAAATATTTTTATTTTCATTTTTTTATTTTTTATTTTTAACATTATTCAAGCGGTTTATTCTTCATTTCATCAATGTATTCTTTTTTTGTTTTAAATAACCAAATGGCTACAATTAAAAAAAATCCAGAAAATACAATGAGTGAAAACATTTGATAAATACCTATACCGGTTATTTCATGCAATAAGTTACGAAACATATATTTATTTAAAATTAGTTTGTGGTGGGTTTATTTAATTTAATATCAGTACCCAATCTTTGCAAGTATGCTATCAATGCTATTAATTCTTTGTCGCTAGCTAATTTTATTTTTTCAATAGCTAAATTTTCACTGATACTTTTTGCTTGAGTTTGCAAATCTTGTATTGCTTTTTCCTCGTATCCTTTTTCATAAGGAACTCCCAAAGTACGCATTGCATTTATTTTGGCTTTTGTGTTCGAAACATCTAGTGTTTGTTCAGCTAACCATTGATATGCTGGCATAATAGAACCAGGTGACATTGATCTTGGGTCTATCATGTGATTATAGTGCCATGAGTTTGGATATTTTCCACCAACGCGCATCAAATCTGGTCCGGTACGTTTTGATCCCCATAAAAACGGATGGTCATAAACAAATTCACCTGCCTTAGAATATTCACCATAACGTTCTGTTTCGCTTCTAAACGGACGAATCATTTGTGAGTGGCAACCAACACAACCTTCACGTATGTATAAATCTCTTCCTTGTAATTCTAAAGGAGTATAAGGTTTTACACTGGTAATAGTTGGAATATTTGATTTAATTAAGAAAGTTGGTATCATTTCTACAGCTCCACCAATTAATATTACAATAATTGAAAGTATCATAAAAGTCATTGGTTTACGCTCTAAAGCTTTATGCCAGTATGAAGCATGACCAGTTGGAGTATAATTTTTTTCTAGTGCAGGAGCTTCTGCATTTTCATTAGCTATTAAACTACCAGCAAGCATAGTTTTTACAATATTATAAACCATTACTAAAGTACCAATTAAAAATAAAGTACCTCCGAATGAACGCATTACATGTAGAGAAAGTACTTGTTTAGTAGTGTCAATAAATTCATATTTTAATTGACCAGCTTCTGTAAATTCTTTCCACATTAAACCTTGGGTAAATCCACTCCAATACATAGGAACAGTGTAAAATAAAATTCCTAAAGTACCAATCCAGAAATGGAAGTTAGCCATCTTTTTAGAGTGAAGTGGTCTGTTATAAATTCTAGGAATTAACCAATATAAAATACCAAAAGTCATGAAACCATTCCAACCTAAAGCACCAACGTGAACGTGAGCAACAATCCAATCAGTAAAATGTGCAATTGCATTTACGTTTTTCAATGAAAGCATTGGACCTTCAAAAGTTGACATACCATAAGCAGTTACACCTACAGCAAAAAATTTCAATACTGGTTCATCTCTTACTTTATCCCAAGCACCACGTAAAGTCAATAATCCATTGATCATACCACCCCAAGATGGAGCAATAAGCATTACAGAAAATGCTACACCTAACGATTGAGCCCAATCAGGTAATGAAGAATATAATAAATGATGTGGGCCAGCCCAAATATATAAAAATATCAAAGTCCAGAAATGTAAAATAGATAGTTTGTATGAATAAACTGGTCTATCAACTGCTTTAGGTAAATAATAATACATCATACCTAAAAATGGAGTAGTTAAGAAAAATGCTACAGCATTATGTCCATACCACCATTGTACTAAAGCATCTTGAACACCTGCGTACCACGAGTAACTTTTAAACATAGAAACTGGTAACTCAAATGAATTTACTAAATGCAATACAGCAACTGTAACAAATGTGGCTATATAAAACCAAATTGCAACATACATGTGGCGTTCTCTACGTTTTAAAATAGTACCAAACATGTTCCAACCAAATACCACCCAAATAACTGTAATGGCTATATCTATTGGCCATTCTAACTCAGCATATTCTTTTGAAGTAGTAATACCTAATGGTAATGTAACTGCAGCTGCAACTATAATTAATTGCCAACCCCAAAAGTGAATATTACTTAAAAGGTCACTGAACATTCTGGCTTTACATAAACGCTGAAGTGAATAATAAACGCCCATAAAAACGGCATTTCCTACAAACGCAAAAATAATAGCATTGGTATGTAAGGGACGAATCCTTCCAAATGATGTGTACTGATTACCTAAATTAGCCGCGGGTTCGTAAAGCTGAATGGCTATTAGTAGGCCAACTAGCATTCCTACTATGCCAAAAACCATGGTGGCAATGGCAAAGTTTCTTACGATTCGATTGTCGTATTGAAATTTTTCTGTTTGCATAAAATGTATGTTTATAAAGTGAAACAAACGTACATCTAATACAAATTAATGAATATGTAAAAGTTCAATTTTCGGCTTGAGAGTTTTTATATTTAAATGTGACCCAAGTCATAAAAACCAATTGATTTTTACAATTCTTTTTTTTCTGGTGGTGGGGTTCCATCGTCAAAAAGAATTCGAACAGATGGAGTATAATCGTCATCTATTTGACCACTTTTTACCATCCAAATAAATGCAACCAAAAAGCCAATGGCTAATATAAAACTGCATCCTATTAATATAAACATTATTTTCATTTTCTTTTTAGTTTATAGCCCATGGACCATAGACGATAGTAAAATTAACTATGGTCTATCGTCCATTAACCATGGTCATTGTTTCATTTTCCTTGCCAATAAATACGTACTAATACTTGTAAAACCAATTACAGTAACTGAACTAATTGGCATGAGTATAGCAGCTATTACTGGCGATAATGTTCCACTAACAGCATAACTTAAACCAATTAAATTATACAATAATGATAATGCAAAACTCACATAAATAACCTTCATGGTATTTTTACAATATTGTAAATAAGCAGGTAAATATTCAAAATTAGCAGCATCCATTATTACATCACTACTTGGTGAAAAACTAGCAGTATCTTCACTTAAACTAATACCAACATTTGCAGCTTTTAAAGCTCCAGCATCATTTAATCCATCGCCTATCATCATTACTTTATTTTGGTTGCCTTGCAATGTGTTTATATAAAGTAACTTGTCGGAAGGATTTTGTTTAAATAATAACTCAGATTGTGAAGGAAAAACAGTTTGCAAATAAGTTTTTTCTAACTCGTTATCACCCGATAATAGATGAAGGGAAAAGTACTTTGATAAATTGCTAATTACTTGCTTCAATCCCTTTCTATATGTATGGTTAATAACAAAACAACCTTTATTTTCTTGATTTATTTTAATGTAAATTCTAGTATTTAAAAGTGAGTTCTCCTCTTCTTTAATATTTAAAAAAATGGCGGAGCCAACTAATATATTATTTCCTGCTACATTCGCCTCAATTCCTTTTCCAGTTATTTCTTTAAAATCATTTAAAATGATAGCAGAATTTATGTCTAAAAACTGAGCTATTTGCTTACTTAATGGATGAATAGAATTTTGTGTAACAGAAAAAATAAGTTCCTTTTCAAACTCACTTAAAGCATCACCAATAAAGCTAATTTTTGAATCATTGCTTTGTGTAATTGTTCCTGTTTTATCAAAAACAATGGTATTCATATTTGCTATGTTTTCAACTACACTTGCCGATTTTAAATAAAATTTATTTCTGCCTAAATTTCTCATAGCATTGCCAAGGGCAAACGGACTAGAAAGCGCTAAAGCACAAGGACAAGCAATAATTAAAACGGAAGTAAAAGCATGAATAATTTTGCTTATATCATATACCGCCCAAAAAACTGCGGCACTTAATGCAATAGCTAATAATGCAAAAGTAAAATACTTACTTACTTTGGTTTGAAAAGTTTCAACTTTACTGTTATTATCTTTTGCAAAAATATCGTTATTCCAAAGTTGTGTTAAGTAACTTTGTTCAGTTAATTTTTTTACTTCTAACTCTATATTTCCACTGGTTTGTTTGCCTCCAGCAAAAATAATTTCGCCCAACTCCTTTGCTATTGGGTCTTTTTCGCCCGATACAAAACTAAAATCAATATTTGCTTTTCCTTTTAATAAAATACTGTCTGTTGGAATAATTTCATTGTTTCTAATCAATATCCTATCACCTATTTTCAATTTATCAATGGCAACAGTTGTGGTTTTATCATGATGAATGGTAACTACAGAAATTGGGAAATACGATTTATAATCTCTTTCAAATGAAAGTGAATCGTATGTTTTTTGTTGAAACCATTTTCCGATCAATAAAAAGAAAATTAAACCTGCCAAAGTATCGCAATAACCTAAACCAGTATGTGAAAGAATTTCATAAAAATTACGAATAAATAATACTACTAATCCCAATGCCAAAGGCACATCTATTGTTATTAATTTTTTTCGTAAACCTTTAAATGCTCCAATTAAATAGTCTTGTCCGCTATATAAAAATGTTGGAATAGAAAGAGCTAAGTTTATCAAACCAAATGCAGGTGAAAGGTAATGCTTAGTGGTATTATCTAATCCAAAATATTCAGGAAAACTAACCAACATGATGTTACCAAAACAAAAACCAGCCACTCCAATTTGAAATAATAATTTCCTATTTGGATTCAGGGGTTTTACACTATCAATATCACTCATGTTGAACGATGGTTCGTAACCAATACTTGCTAATAATTCTACTAATTGTCGGAGTGAAATTTTATTTATATCGTAAACAATATTTGCATTTTTCTTTAAAAAGTTCACCCTAACAGCAACTACTCCTTCATTTATTTTATATAAATTTTCTAATAAATAAATGCAACTACTACAATGAATATTTGGAATTTTAAATTGAAGGCGAGCAATTTTTGCATCAATATAATCAATAATTTTTGTTTGAATATTTGGATCGTCTAAATAAGCAAATTTATTGCCAATGCTTTGTTTTAAAGACTTTCCAGGTGTTTTTTCAATTGAATAATAAGAAGTAAGGTTATTGTCTGTTAATAATACAAAAACATTTTTGCAGCCATTACAACAGAAGGATTTTTCGGCAATTAGAATTTCATTTTCATCACAAAAATCGCCACAGTGATAACAAGATGTTTTGGTTTTAGTTTTTTTTATTTCTATCATTTTTTATTAAAAAATTATATCATAAAAATACTTCTATTTTCTTTCATAAAATACGATTTTTCGTTTTTCATCAAATCATTTATAATGTCTTTTCTATTGCTTCCAGCAACCAATAAAAAGTTTTCAAATTGATCTAATATACTAAATAATTCATCTTCATAAAAGGCTGGATCTATTCGAGTAATTGAAAAATTTAAACGATAAGTTTTAATATAATTGATCAAAAATTTTTCGTCTTTATTTGCTTCAAAAGTTGATTTTACAATTAGTTGTAAAGTAGCATTTTTAGTTTGGTCACTTATTAAATAAGTAAATAATTTAATAGCTTCAAAAGATGTAGTAGTTCCATCAAAAAGCAAAATAATATTTTTTAATTCATATTTTTTTGAAGGTAAAATAAGTAATGGACATTTACTGTGTGATAATAATTTTTCAATATTATGCTTGCCATTTTTGGTAAGAAAATTTTTAAGAATTCCTTCTTTTCCTAAAATAAACAAATCATAATACATTGATTTTATTTCAAATGTATTGTGATTCAATTTGTCATTATTGAAAAGCACATCAATTTTCAAATTTAAATCACTGCATTTTTGAATAATACTTTGAATAATCTCATCATTATTTAATGGATTATCACGCATAATATTTTCAATTATTTCTGCATAACTATATTGGCCAAGTTCAATATTGTTTTCTTTAAATAATTTATCAATTCTATTGTGGCTTATTCCCTCAATATAAGCGCCAGTAGAATTATTTAAAAAAGCGGTACTTACTAATGTTTTACTTTGGTCAATTAATGTTGCTGCATTGATGTTATCCTCTAAAAGAATTAGCAAATTTTTGGACATAATATCTTTGATTAAACCTTGATAAATTTAGTATTTATCAGTTTGTCAAATATATTTACAGCGCAGTTATTATTCAAATGATTACCCTCAACACATATAATGACTAATGTTCTTATTTAAATAAATAAAAGTCAAAATATACTTTAGAAGTACTTATTTTATTGCTAATGCTGTTATTTCTTTTTTAAGTTTTCCTTCTAACCAAAATGTTCCAAATGGAATGAAAGAAACAACAAATGCTATTAAAGTTTTAAAAAAACTCCATTTTAAAACTATAAAAACTTGTAAAAGTAATATGCCATAAACTACAAATAAAACGCCATGTAGCCAACCAAAATATTTTACAGGTTCTGGAATATGTAGCATATATTTTAAGGGCATTGCTACAAACAATAAAACTAAATATGAAACACCTTCGGTAAATGCGATTATTCTAAAATTTTTAAGTACTTTAATTTTATTTGTCATTATTGTTTTATTTATTCTGTTGTTTTATTGTTAATCAAATCAAAATTATATTGCTGAATAATGCATTTTACATTACTGTCTAAATTTTCTATTTTGAATTTATATTTTATATTTTTTAACTCATTTTTATGCATCAAACTATCTTGTTTTAAGTCAAAAAAACCAATGCCTTTTTTACCATCAAAATGATATACATAAGGCCAAGAAATATATTGATAAAATCCACTTGTTAGCTGCATGGCCCAATTTGTTTGGTTCACGTTACTACCAAAACTAAAAAAAGGTTTAGAGTAGTTTGCATAATTTAATGCCATTGGCAAAATATCAATTTGTTGAATGGTATTTTGATTAATTTGTGGTTTTACCAAATTGCTATCTGCACTAAAAACAAACATAGGAATTTCAAATTTCCCTTGTGTAGTTTGGTAATATGGCTTTTCGTTTTCTGCCGAATGGTCAGCAGTTACAATAAAAATAGTATTTTTATACCAAGGTTCCTTTTTTGCTGTTTCAAAAAATTGTTGCAACGCAAAATCCGAATACTTTATAGTTCTATGAATAGGTAATGTTCCTTCTATAAATTTATTAGATAATTGGCTAGGAATACTATATGGATGGTGTGATGACAAGGTAAATACACTGCTAAAAAAAGGTGTTTTATTAGTACTTAATTGCTTTGCAAAATAGTGCAAATAGGGTTCGTCATAAATGCCCCAATGCTTGTCAAAATCTAGTGGATTTGGATATTCATTTTTACCATAATATTTTCCTCCGTTTGTGATAGCAGTAAAATTATCAAGACTCATGGTACCATTTTTTCCTCCATGATAAAAACTAGTTTGATATCCCATTTCACTTAAATAGGCACTAATTCCTTTTAGTTTATTTGCTTGATAGTAACTGTTTGGGTAATCATTTTCCATCCATGTTGGTAACGATGCTTCAATAGCCGGAATACCTTCAATAGAGCGTTTTCCATTTGCATAAGCATGGTTAAACACCAAACTTTTAGTCATTAAAGAATCAATAAAAGGTGTATAACCTTTTCCTTTATTATAGTAACCAACATATTCTTTTCCCAAACTTTCAATGATAAGAATAACAATATTTGGTTTGCTATTTTGATCATTAAAAGTGGAAGCATTTTTTATAGGGTTATAGTATTTTTCTATAACAGCATTTGGAAAATAATTTTCAGGTTTTAACCCTACTTGTTGTGTACTTACAATAAATTGGAATGGCGTATTTACAATTAAAGGAACTAATTCTGCTCTACTTATTCTAGCGGCATCAAATGTGCTTATTGGTGTTAAATTCACCCCACCTCGTGCTCCCAAAAATGTGATTAAAGCAATTGGAATTAATATTAAATATTCAGCTTTATATTGTGAAGAAATATAGTTTATTTTTTGAATTTGAAGTTTTGAATCTATTATCTTATAAAAGTAATATAACATATATATTAATA
>CAISTO010000064.1 GCA_903888395.1 uncultured Bacteroidota bacterium
TTGGTTTGTCTATTTCAAAAGGATAATTGAACACAACTACATCATTATTTTTAATAGAAGACACCGCAAATAAGCGAGTGTATGGCATTTTCATCCATTCTAAATACGATTGTGTGGTTTCAGAAGATGGTAATTTGTTATGCACAAATGGAAAGCTTAAAGGCGTTTGTGGTAACCTGTTTCCATAACTGTATTTACTTACAAAAAGAAAATCACCAACCAGTAAAGATTTTTCCATGGAAGAAGTTGGAATGGTATATGCTTCCATAAAATAACCGCGAATAATGGTGGCAGCTATAGTTGCAAATATTAATGCATCTGTCCATTCATATGCTCTTTGAACATTACTTTTTGATGATGGCATTAAAATTCTAAATGAAAAGAAAAATAATGGAGAAACTAACAATGCTATTAGACGAGTAAAATAACCAAAAATTATAGCAATGCCATATAAACAATTCAATAAAGCCAAACCAAATGATGCGCCTGCAGACATATATAACACCATGCAAACTATGTTAATTAGTATCCAAATTGTTATAATTGACCATTGTTTTTTACTGAAATTTTTTGGGCTTTTGTAAAAATAATTAAACAACTCTGTAAAAAAATTACCTTTAACTAGGTTGCTACTTCCTTTTATATTATTCATGAATTTTGTTTATTGAACTTACATAGTTAAAAATACTTAACTATAAATTATTCAAATTTTGTTAAATTGTTTTTATTGATTGTAAACGGTAAATTTTAAAACTGTAAAATGTCGTCAAGGGTATAAATGCCTTTTTTTCCTACTAACCATTCGGCAGCCATAACAGCTCCTTGTGCAAATCCATACCTACTTTTAGCACTATGCGTAATTTCAATAATATCTATTACATTTTCATAACGAACAGTATGATCGCCCATGATATCACCTTCTCGGTAACTTTCTATTAATAATTCGTTCGATTTTGTGCTTTGTGCCGGAGTTGAATTGTCAAATAATAAACGATCTTTTATTTTTTCTTTCTTAGTGTTTTCCGCCATTATTTGATTAGCCAAAGTCAATGCAGTTCCGCTCGGATGGTCTTTTTTAGCGGTATGGTGCGATTCATTAATCATTACATCATAGTCATGATTTTTCATTATTTGTGCCAACATTTTATTTATTTTATAAAATATATTTACACCAATACTAAAATTGCTACTATAAACCATGCTTTGTTTTTCCGTCAAACATTTTTCTTTGATTGCATCAAACTGTTCATACCAACCTGTAGTTCCTACCACAATTGGCACATTTGCTTCAAAACATTTTAAAATATTATCAACTGCGGCAGTTGGCATGCTAAAATCAATGGCTACATCTACGTTTTGCAAACTTAAAGGTAAAAAATCAAAGGCATTGTTTAAGTCAACACGGTAAACAATTTCATGGCCTTTGGCAATGGCAATTTTTTCAATTGCTTTTCCCATTTTACCATATCCAAGAAGTGCTATTTTCATAATTAATTAAATGAATTTGAGGCTTATTAATTTGATTGCACAATATAAAACTTTAATTTTAAGATGCAAATTATTTGTTTCAATAAAATGTAGTTAAAATGGCTTACCATGCGTTAAAGAAACCAGTTTGTTTATTAAAAAAGGCATTGGTTTTATTGCATTTATGAGCAAGTTTGTCATCATTTCATTGCCAAAAACTCCTTGAATTTTCCTTCCTGCCCAAAGTCTGGTACTAAAATTTTGTTTCCATTGAAACATATATTTTGCCATTAAATGTGTTTTATTGATTTCATTTTCAAAATATTGTGGAAGTAATTCACTCAATATTTTAGCTGCTTTCATGGCCATACTCATTCCATTTCCACACAGTGGTGTAATTAACCCTGCAGCATCACCAAGCATTAATATTCCGCTTTCGTATTGAGTTTTATTGGAAAAATTTATTTGTGATATTGCCAAGGGCTCTTCGTAAAAACTTTCAAAGGAGGTAAAATATGTTTTTAAAAACGGATTTTTATACAAAACATTTTCCTCCATTTTTTTAATATTTCCTTGATGGTCTTTTAAATTTTGTGCAGTTGTTAAATAGCACATACAATACTTTTCTTCTTCAATTTTAGAAATTCCGCAATACCCGTTTTTAAAGTTATGCAGTTCTATTATATCATTTGGTAAATTTGCTTTTACATGGTATTTGATGCCAATATAATTATCCAATCCTTTGGCTTTATTTTGAATAAAATTTCTATTTAACTTTACATCTAAATTGCTCCGCTTTCCATAGCTTCCAATAACAATTTTTGCTTCAATAGTTTCAAAATTTGAATGAACTAAATAATGGTTTTCATTGATTTCGGTTACATCATTTACCTTGCAATTTTCAATTAAATTTACACCTAGTTTCTTTGCTTCTATTGATAGTAAATGGTCTAGTTTATACCTAGAAATTCCAAATCCACCAGGATTTAAAGGATGTTCAATAAAATTTCCGTTAGGTGCCGAAACTTTCAATTTTTCTAATCTTGGTAAATTTAAATTGGGTAATTGAATGCCACAATTGATCAAATAATTCCAAGATTCCATGGCTATGTATTCACCACAAACTTTGTGAAAAGGATAAGTTTCTTTTTCCAATAAAGCTATTTGGTAACCCTTTTTTGCTAGTTGAATGGAAAGCGTTAATCCTCCCAACCCACCACCAATAATGATGCAATCATATTTTTGCATTTATTATTCTCTTATAATTGTAATGGTTCCTCTTACAGATTTCATTACTGTACCTGATAAATAATTTTCGTATATTTTTAAAGTGTAAAAATATACGCCACTTGATAAATCTTTTCCAGATTCTTTGTCTTTACCATTCCAATTGATATCAATATTTTCAGTATCAAAAACTGGAGTGCCCCAACGGTTAAATACTTGAAAATCTATTTTTTCAATAAAGCGGTACTTTCTTGGTTTAAATAAATCATTGATTCCATCACCATTTGGAGTAAATACATTTGGTAATTCATAATATGGGCAATTATCAATACAAAAAGCATTTCCATTGATATTACTTTCATTCCCTGTAGAATCAGCAGCGGTAACAGCATAACAACCTGCTATGCTATATTTTAAAAGTGAATTTGTGTCGGTATATGAAAATGTATTTGCTTTGCTAACAGCAATTAAAACCCAAGGCATTGTATTTTTCTTTCTGTAATAAATTTTATAAGTTTCTACATCTTGATTACATGAGCTTGGATAAGTCCAATTCAATATAATATTATTTAAATTAAATTGTGTACACGGACTAATATAGCTAAGAACTGGAATGCAAGGCGGAATGGTATCTTTAGGAATTCCACAGATTTCTTGCGAATTATTAAACAAAGAATCTTCCATTAAACTATACTTTCCAATTGTGGTGATGTAGTAACAATAAGTTTGCCCATTTATTAAACCGGTATCTCTGAATGAAGTGTTATTTGTATTTGTTAAAAAAGTAAAATTAGTTCCAGTTTTCCTAAAAATATTAAAGGAGTTATTGGCCCAAGGAACATCAAATTTATAGTTTAAAATAATGGCTTTATCGGTATTATTGGGTGTTAAATATACGGAACTTGCTGCTATACTTTGGTCAATATAGCTTAATGGATTTAATGTTTTGGTGCAATAAAACATCAATTTATAATTATACTGAATGGTTTGAGTATTTATTAATGAATCAACTAAACTGTCATTCATTATTTCACTAAATGTATTGTAATTTTTACCAACTCCTATATTTATGTAATTAGCATTTCCCAAAACTGTTCTTTGTAATTGAATGGTGTATGGAGGCGCAAATTGAATAGAATCAAGGAATAAAGGTTTTAACCATTTTACTAAAATAGCACCATTTGACACATCAGTATTTAAAACACTTACATGAGTAATGATTGGCTTTGTTCTAGTAATAACGCCACAAATTTCTTTACTAGCAACTCCCTCTGAACTTTCTGCTAAGCCTACTATTTGGCCTTCATCATTTCTTGCCAAATAAAAGGAAGTAATTCTGTAACAATAATTAATTAACGGTGATAAACCCTTGCCATTATTATTGTCAAAATAGTTGGTGTTATTTACTCCTTGTGTAGTATCTAATAATTTAAAACCAGTGGATGCGGGAACTCCATTTTGGCATCCTGGATTCCAAAATGAGGAATCTATTCGTCTATATATTTTATATCCAAAAGCAAAATTACAACTATCAGGACTCCAGTTTAATTTAAAGCCATTGCTATCTTGGTTAATGGTAAAGTTTTTGGGCGCAGGACCAATTACTTTTATTTTAAAATGATTAAAGTTTGAGAGAGGAAATGGAGCTCCATTATCTACAGCTTTAAAATCGGCTTGAAATAGCGCTGCACGAATTGAAGTACATGCTGGTCTCCATCTAAATAAAAAACCTGTTGGATTACCAATTGCAATAGTTGGAGAGGTAAAAGCCGCTCCAAATTTTTGAGCAAATGGTCCGCCAGATGCTGTAAGTGTTACATTGTTAATGTCGGGGTCACTGGCTAAAATATTTTTTTGAAGTAAATCACCAACTATTACACATTCATTGCTCATGTTGGCAATAATTGGAGGATTATTGGTACAAAGTTCTATTTTAATTTGCATGTCCCTATCCACATACCCAACCAAGATAGGTTTTTTTAATTGAGCGCTTGTTCTGTATTCTTTTACACGAATTACAATATTATAAACTCCAACTTTTAGGGGTTTGCTCCATGATAATTGACCCGAATTTTGATTGATAACAAATGAGTCGGAAAACAAAGGAATTTGAAAATCTGGAACATCTTGATCGCAATCTTCTTTAGGCGACCTGATTTCAAATACTAAACTATCACCATCAGGATCGTAAGCACTTGGATTGTGAGTAAAAACTTTATTTACACAACCTCTATCAATGGGCGATGATAGTAAAATTGGCGATTGGTTATCATAGCCAATAACAATTTGTGCAGTTACACAAAATGCAACATTCACTGATTGGCCACCATTTATATTTCTGATAAGATCAACCCTGTTTTTATCAATAATACAAACTTTATAAATGCCGCCACCTCCATAAAGATGAGTTGTTTTATAAACATTTTTTTGAACACCATAACCAGCTTCATTGATCAATGGTGATTTTGTAGTTCTTAATATATTTTGAGTTCTATTATCTCCAAAATTTACATCTACAGAACCAGTACTTACATCGCCTTGTGAGTTTTGGTCAGTGTAAGTTATTACAGTAATTTCATAGTTAAAACCAGAAATGTTTCGGAATAAAATTTCTCCTGCACGGTAATGCGTAGCAAAAGAAAATTTAGCCATAATGCTAAATAAAATAAAAAGTATAAAGTGAAAATGGCTCGATTTAATCACGCTTTATTTTATAGTTTAAAACACTTAAAAATTAAGTGAGCAAATTAGTATTTTTTGTTGTATAAAAATCAAAAAAAAATCCATTAACTGTAAAATTACAATTAATGGATTTTTCGGTATTTTATTTTATGGATTCGGTTTGGTGAAAAAACCTAACCGACGACAAATTGCTAGAGTTTATATTGCTTAATCATCAACCAATCAACTAATCAACCAATCAACTAACCTTCGTTAGAAAACAAAGCAGCTTTATAATATTCTCTGTTTAAACGAGCAATATTGGTCAATGAAATTTGTTTAGGGCATTCAGCTTCGCAAGCACCAGTATTGGTACAAGAACCGAAACCTTCAGCATCCATTTGAGCTACCATGTTTAATACACGAGTAGCACGTTCAGGAGCACCTTGAGGTAACAATGCTAATTGAGAAACTTTAGCCGAAACAAATAGCATGGCACTTGAATTTTTACAAGCAGCCACACATGCACCACAACCAATACAAGCAGCAGCAGCAAACGAATCGTCGGCATCGCCTTTTGGAATTGGTAAGCTATTGGCATCTTGTGCATTTCCAGTATTGATAGAAATAAATCCTCCCGAAGCTATGATTCTATCAAAAGCAGAACGGTTGGTTGCTAAATCTTTTATAACCGGAAAAGCAGCAGAGCGCCAAGGTTCTACTACAATGGTATCATTGTCTTTGAAGCTACGCATGTGTAATTGGCAAGTAGTAACACCTTGATTTGGTCCGTGTGGTCTACCATTAATGTACATACTACATGAACCACAAATACCTTCTCTACAATCGTGGTCAAACGCAATTGGTTCGTCTTTTCCTTCGTTTATTAATCTATCATTTAATACGTCAAACATTTCAAGAAATGACATATCAGGAGATACATTTTCTACTTTGTAATCAACTAATTTACCTTGACTTTTACCGTTTTTCTGGCGCCAAACTTTTAAGTTAATATTCATATTTCCGCTCATAATATTTAATTTTTTTTATTGATTATGGTTATAGGTTTAACTTATAAACCTAAACTTTTTAATTATTAACTGTTATTTGTAACTACGTTGTGCAATTTTTATGTTTTCGTAAACTAGCTCTTCTTGGTGTAAGTCCCAATTTCCTGTTTCTTTAAATTCCCAAGCCGAAACATTTTTAAAATTTTCATCATCACGTAAAGCTTCACCTTCTTCAGTTTGATGGTCTTCACGGAAATGTCCGCCACAACTTTCATTGCGTTCTAAAGCATCTTTACACATTAACTCGCCTAGTTCAATAAAGTCGGCAACACGTCCGGCCTTCTCTAATTCAGGGTTAAAATCATTGGCCTCACCAGTAACGCGAACATCTTTCCAAAACTCTTCACGCAGTGCTTGAATATCTGAAATTGCTTTGGTTAAATCTTTTACATTACGAGACATTCCGCAATTATCCCATATAATTTTACCTAAACGCTTATGGAAAAAATCAACAGGTTTGGTGCCTTTAACGGCAAATAATTTTTCAATAGTAGATTGAACATTTTTTTCCGCTTCTACAAATGCTTCATGGTCTGTTGAAATTGATTTTACACTAATTTCGTTGGCCAAGTATGCACCAATAGTATAAGGAATAACAAAATAACCATCGGCCAAACCTTGCATTAAAGCAGAAGCTCCCAAACGATTTGCACCGTGATCAGAGAAATTAGCTTCACCCAAAGCATACAAACCAGGAACCGTTGTCATTAAGTTATAATCCACCCAAAGTCCACCCATGGTATAATGAACCGCAGGGTATATCATCATTGGATTTTCATAAGGATTTACTCCAGTAATTTGTTTGTACATGTCAAATAAATTACCATATTTTTCCTTAATAACTTCATGTCCAAATTCAGTTAATTGTGCTTCAGTAGGATTTGAAATATGTTTTAAAGTAGCTACTTGTTTACCATATTTATACTTCATGTTAAAAGCAAAATCTAAGTATACTGCTTCACCAGTTTTGTTCACACCAAAACCCGCATCACAACGTTCTTTAGCAGCACGGGAAGCCACATCTCTAGGAACTAAATTCCCAAAAGCAGGGTAACGTCTTTCTAAATAATAATCTCTATCTTCTTCTTTTAAATCGTTAGGATTTAATTTTCCATTGCGAATTGCTTCCGCATCTTCTTTACGTTTTGGAACCCAAATTCTTCCATCATTACGCAACGATTCACTCATTAAAGTTAATTTTGATTGGTGATCGCCAGAAACAGGAATGCAAGTTGGGTGAATTTGAGTATAGCATGGATTAGCAAAGTAAGCACCTTTTTTATGCGCTTTCCAAGCTGCAGTTACATTACAAGCCATGGCATTTGTAGAAAGGTAAAACACATTTCCATATCCACCAGTACATAATAAAACTGCATGACCGAAATGACGTTCTAGTTTACCAGAAACTAAATCGCGGGCAATAATTCCACGGCATTTACCATCAATATTTACTACTTCTAGCATTTCATGACGTGCAAACATTTGAACATTTCCTATACCTATTTGGCGTTGCAAACCAGAATATGCTCCTAATAATAATTGTTGGCCGGTTTGACCAGCAGCATAAAAAGTACGTTGAACTTGTGTTCCACCAAATGAACGGTTACTTAATAATCCACCGTATTCGCGCGCAAAAGGAACTCCACTTGCCACAGCTTGATCAATGATATTACTACTTACTTCGGCTAAACGATGCACATTTGCTTCTCTTGCACGGTAATCACCACCTTTTATTGTATCGTAAAATAAACGATACACTGAATCGCCATCATTTTGATAGTTTTTTGCTGCATTTATACCTCCTTGCGCTGCAATTGAATGCGCACGTCTTGGTGAATCTTGAAAACAAAATACTTTTACTTTATAACCTAGTTCGGCCAAAGATGTAGCAGCCGATGATCCTGCTAATCCTGAGCCAACAACCACAATTTCTAAATTTCTTTTATTGGAAGGATTTACCAATTGAACTGATGACTTGTATTTAGTCCATTTTGTTTCCAAATCACCTGCTGGAATTTTTGAGTCAATTTTTGACATATTAGTGTTTGTTAATTTTTTTATTTAATAATATCGAAATGCATTGCAATTGGCATCATTGCAAAAATGAATGAAATAAGTATTGAAAATACATTTCCAAATGATTTGATAAATGGCGTGTATTTTTTATGGTTAATTCCCAAAGTTTGAAAGGCCGATTGAAAACCATGCATTAAGTGATATCCCAATGAAATTACACCTAATAAATAAATTAGCACATTCAATGGGCTTTCAAAAACTTCTTTTAATTCTAAATAAGTGTTGTGGCTTAAAATTGTTCCATTGAACTGAGCTGCTTTTGTTCCTATCCAAAAATGAGAAAGGTGAATAACTAAGAAAATTAATAACAATGAACCCAAAATTCCCATGGAGCGTGAATACCATTTGCTGTTAGCTTTTCCATCGTATGAAGCATATTTTACAGGACGAGATTTATTATTATTTAATGTAATTACTAAAGCTTTAACCACATGAAGTATTAAGCCAATAAACAAAACTACTTCTACAATTCTAATCAATGGATTTGTAGCCATAAACTGTGCTCCAGCATTAAATGTAACGCCACCATCATTTAAAAATATGAGTGAGTTTAAAGTACAATGTACAATAAGGAAAGTTATTAGAAACAATCCTGTAATAGCCATGATTAATTTTTGTCCCAGCGATGAGCTAAACATTTTAGAAATCCAATTCATTTTTTTATAGTTATTAATAATTTATGACTGCGAATGTAACCGATGATTTGAAAGAGTCTAAATGATTAATATCAAAACGAGTAATTATTATTTACTTGAATTGGTTTAAAAACCACATTCGTTTCTCTAGCAAATTTGTAATTTTTGGATATTTAAAATCAAA
>CAISTO010000065.1 GCA_903888395.1 uncultured Bacteroidota bacterium
AGAAATTAAGTAGTAACATATAAAAAAGTGATGACCAAAAAACAAGTAATAACCTATTCCGTAATTATATTAGTGATTGCATTATTGGCTTGGCCCAAAATATTTAATAAAAAAGAAGAGTCGAATAACGCTGCTGCAAAACAACAAAAAGCTGCTCCTCCTGTTAAAGTTAGTTTTGTAATAGCGCAAAAGCAAAGTGTGGGAAGCAATATTCAAGCTATTGGAAATATTATGGCCGATGAGGAAGTAGAATTGCGAGCGGAAGCGCAAGGAAGAATTGTTAAAATTGGTTTTACTGAAGGTGCTTTCATTGCCAAAGGCAAACAGTTAATAAAAATATATGATGGCGATTTGCAAGCGCAATTATCAAAAGCATTGGTGAACAAAAAGCTGAAGTTAGACACTGAAAAAAGAAACAAAATATTATTAGAAAAAGGCGCTATTAGCACCGAAGCATACGAAATTTCTTTAACAGATTTAAATGCTATCAATGCCGATATTGAGTTATTAAAAGAAAACATAAAACATACTGAAATAGTAGCTCCTTTTAGTGGAAAAATTGGTTTAAAATACATCAGCGAAGGTTCGTTTGTGAATACTTCAACTAAAATTGCTGCTATGCAAAAAATTGATCGTGTGAAAATTGAATTTTCAATTCCTGAACGTTATGTTTCGCAAGTAAATGTGGGTACTATAGTAAATTTTAAAGTAGATGGAATTCAAAAAAAATTTAACGCTAAAATTTATGCCATGGAACCAAAAGTAGATCCCATCAATAGAAATGTATTGATTAGAGCCATTTGTGAAAATAGCAATGGTATTTTATTGCCAGGATTATTTGCCAAAATAGAAGTACCCTTAAATGATAAAGAAGGCGTTTATTTAATTCCCACCCAATCGATTGTGCCTATTTTAAAAGGGAATAAAGTATTCATTATTCATGGCGATTCTGCCACAGAACAAAAGGTAGAATTAGCCGGTAGAAATGATTTAAATGTAGAAATAGTTAGCGGTTTAAAAACTGGTGACACGGTAGTAGTAAGTGGCATTATTCAAATGAAACAAGGAGTGAAAGTTAAATTAGGAAAGTAAATTGTAATAAATTCGAAAAATTAAATCTGAAATTCGAAAATATGAATATCAAATAATAAATTTTGAATTTTGAATAAATTATTGAACAATCAGCTAATCACCTAATCAACCAATCAACCAATAGACCAATCAACCTATAATAAAATGAGTTTATCAAGTGTAAGTATCAATAGGCCAGTATTGGCAACGGTAATGTCAATTGCCATTGTTATTTTTGGTGCCATTGGTTATAATTATTTAGGGGTAAGGGAATTTCCTTCCATTGACCCACCAGTTATTACTGTTAGAACCAGTTATACTGGTGCAAATGCTGAAATTATTGAATCGCAAATTACTGAACCACTAGAGAAATCTATTAATGGAATTGCTGGAATTCGCTCCATTACATCGTCAAGTAATTTAGGAACAAGCAATATTTCAGTTGAGTTTAATTTAGATGCAAATTTGGAAGAAGCGGCAAACGATGTGCGTGATAAAGTATCACAAGCCGTTAAGCAATTACCGCAAGACATAGATGCGCCTCCTGTAGTGAGTAAAGCCGATGCCAACTCTGATGCAATTATTGCCATTACGGTAAAAAGCGATAATAAAAACCAACTACAAGTAAGTGACTATGCTGAAAATGTTTTGTTAGAAAAACTACAAACCATTCCTGGTGTAAGTACCATTCAAATTTGGGGACAAAAACGTTATGCCATGCGCCTTTGGTTAAATCCTGCTAAGTTAGCAGCTTTTGGTATAACAACACTTGACGTAAGACAAGCTTTAGACAAAGAAAATGTAGAATTGCCAGGTGGGAAAATAGAAGGAAATACCACAGAATTAACAGTAAAAACGGTAGGAAGATTTTCAACTGTGGAACAGTTTAACAACTTAATTATTAAAGCCGATGACACCAAAACCATTAAATTAAATGACATTGGATATGCAGTGTTAGGCGCTGAAAATGAAGAAACAATTTTAAAAGAATCGGGTGTGCCAATGATTGGTTTGGGAATTGTTCCCCAGCCAGGTGCCAATTATATTGAAATTGCCGATGAGTTTTACAAACGTTTTGAACAAATTAAAAAAGAAGTTCCAAAGGATTTTAAACTAAATGTATCAATTGATAATACGCACTTTATTAAAACATCCATTTTGGAAGTTAAAGAAACTTTATTGATAGCTTTTATTTTAGTTGTATTAATTATTTTCTTATTTTTCCGTGATTGGTTAATCGCTTTCAGACCATTGATTGATATTCCCGTTTCTTTGATAGGTGCATTTTTTATCATGTATTTAGCTGGATTCTCTATTAATATATTAACGCTTTTGGCCATTGTATTGGCCACAGGTTTGGTGGTAGATGATGGCATTGTAGTTACTGAAAATATTTTCAAAAAAATAGAACAAGGATTAGCCCCTCGTGAAGCAGCCATTAAAGGATCCAATGAAATATTTTTTGCCGTAGTTTCCACTTCCATCACCTTAGCGGTGGTGTTTTTACCAATAGTA
>CAISTO010000066.1 GCA_903888395.1 uncultured Bacteroidota bacterium
CCTACATTCTTCATCAAAATCTAAAGCTCCAATTTTAAACTTAATGCAATTAAATCCTGCTTCTATTTTTTGAACTGCTTCCGCAAACATTTCATCTGCTTTATTCATCCAAACCAAACCATTTATAGCAATTGGTTGATTGATGATAAAATCATTTTCAAATATTTTCCTATTCCCACCAAATTTCAAATCTGCTAAAGCGGTTTCTAAAGCAAATTGAATAGCAGGCCAGTTTTCTAAATCAATATTTTCTTGATTAAAACCATTGTTTAATTGGTTCAATACAAATTGCAAATAATCCTCAAAATTATCAACAGCATCAATGCTTAAACCTATCAAAGGAGCGGCCTCCCCTATTCCAATTTTTTGTGTGACAGGATCCGTTTTAACAATATAATAAACAGTATGTGTTAGCATATTTCCACGGCTAGTTGTGGCCGGTTTATTAAATTCAAGGATATGTTTTTTATAGCTGAACATATTTAATTTTTATTTTTTTAACAGTTGTTCGACCCCGAAGGGGTCGCATGATTATAGCAAATTTGTTTATTTATAAACATACGACCCCTTCGGGGTCGAACATCAGAATAATTTTGTTTAATTTTTAAATATTGTATTTGTTTAAATACATGCATTTTATAAAAAATCTAATTGCTAAAACTTATTCGACCCCAACGGGGTCGCATGTTTATAGCAAATTTATTTATTTATAGACATACGACCCCTTCGGGGTCGAAAATCAGTGTCCATAATTTGATATTTTGTTTAATCATTTATCCATTCAAACAGATATTCCTCTTTGAATTCAATTTCGAATTTTGCTAAAAAATCAAGGTATTCTTCTTTAAAAGTTTTTAATTTATGATGCTCTTTTTGGTTCAATATATATTTTATTACATTATCAATATTTGAATGACTATATGAAAATGCACCGAATCCCTCTTGCCACTTAAATTTGCTTTTTTCAAACCTATTATCATTTATATATTCGTTGCTAGCTTTTTTTATTTCCCTAACCAAATCAGATAAACAACACGTTGGCTTCATTCCAATGAAAATATGAATATGATCTGGCATACCATTTATAGCTAAAATTTTTTGCCCTTTATTTTGAACTATACCAGAAATATACTTGAATAAATCTTCTTCCCAGGAGTAATTAATTAAACTTTCTCTGCCTTTTACAGCAAATACTATTTGTATATAAATTTGTGTAAATGTACTTGACATAAATTATTAATTAAATTGTAATATTCCTTTTTATAATTTTGATACTAATTAAACTTAAAAACTTTGTACTGACGTTCCACCCCAACGGGGTCGTATATTTACAATATGATAATAGTATACAAATATGCAACCCCGAATGTGTCTAACAACAGTTAAACGCTATTTTAGAATGCTTATTATATTATTTTGTATCTTACTTACTTCCTACCACAATTTGTTAAGCAATAATCGGCTGTATTTTTATCCTCAGCAGATAGTCCTTCAAAGTCTTTTACTTTTAAAAGAATTGGGGTAGAAAGATTACATTTCCCCTGTTTGAAATAGGCCACACCTAAGTTCCATTCTATATTTGGATTATTGGGGTTCATTTGGTTTGAAA
>CAISTO010000067.1 GCA_903888395.1 uncultured Bacteroidota bacterium
ATTGCCAGTTGCCTTAAGCCAGAGTCCATTTATAAAAACAAATTTTTTAATTAAGATTCTTACTTACATATTTGCTGCAAATAAAATTCAAAAGTGAAATATATTTTTATAAAAATTAGTTACCTATTATTTATTGCCTTGTTTTTTGTACAATCATGTAAATCGAAAAAGAATGTAGGTGCTAAATTACCTACTTATATTGCGAAAGCAGTAGAAATAAAAAAAGATCATTCAGCATTTTTTAATCAGGTAAAACAACAAGAAAGTAATTATAATTATATTTCGTGTAAAGGCGAATGTGAATACAGCGATGGTAAAAATAGCTATACTTTTGATATTCAATTGGAGATGGAAAAGGGGAAATTTATTTTTATTAGGGCCACGTACTTATTGGGAATTGAAGTGGCCAAAATGTACATCACCCCTACTCAAATTCAAATTCTTAATCACATAGAAAAAACCAATACATTAGCTAGTTACGATTATTTAAAAAAATTTAGTTCTGCTGCTTTGCAATTTGAAAACATAGAGAACATGTTTTTGGGAAATGCACTTTTTGCGCAAAACTCAAACATAACCCTATTAGATTCAAATGCTACGCAATACATTTTAAAAACCATGCTTGAAGGTGCTTCGCAACAATGTTATTATGGAATCAATAAAATTGCAAAGTTGGAAGTAAATCAGTTAGAGGATACTTTTAAAAACCAAAATTTAGCCATCAATTACAATCAATATATAGCAAATGGTACAAATTATTATCCAAGTGAGCTAGCTATCAACATTAGGGCAGAAAAAAATTTAGGATGCACCATGAAACTTTTCAACTTTGCATTTGAAAAAAAGAGAGAACCTCAAATTCGTGTACCAGCCAGTTATAAAATCATTAGCCATTAAAAATATCGTTACTTGTAAATCAATTTTACTGGTAATATTATTATTGCTTTTAAATACTTTAGTTTTTGCCCAAAAAACTTCACTGAAAAGAAAGCAATTAGAAAATGAACGCAAGACTTTATTAGCCAGAATTGGCGAAACAAAAAAAGTGCTTGCTGAAAATAAGGAAAAGGAAAATACCAAACTTACTGAACTAAAAGCCATCAATGCGCAAATAAAAACGCGCGAAAAAGTAATCAATAATATTGGCCAAGAAATATTTGAAATTTCGATAGAAGTAAACGAAAGTAAAACTACCATAGACACGCTAAAATCCCAATTATTAAGGCTTAAGAAAGATTATGCCAATAATATGGTAGCCATTTATAAAAATAAAAATAACCTAAACGATTTGGCCTTTATATTTAATGCAGAGGGATTTAACGATGCCTATAAACGCATAAAATACTTAGACAAACTTTCTGAATACAAACAGCTACAAGCTCGATTGATTGTTAATATTCAAAAATCGATAGAAGATGAAATTAACAATATGCTACAAGTTAAAAAGCAAAGTGAGCAACTGTATACCGTTAAAGAAGTAGAAAAAAAAGAATTAGAAGTTGATAAAAAAGTAGAAACAAAAGTGCTTAGTGGATTACAACAAAAACAAAAAGTATTACAAGAAGAGCAGGCACAAAACGAAAGAAATTTCCAGAAACTTTCTCAAAAAATATCAGATTTAATCCAAAAAGAAATTGAAGATGCCAGAAGACGTGAAGAAGAAAGACGTAGAATAGCCAATGAAAAGTCTGATGTGGAAAGAGCAAAACTCATAGCTGAAAATAAGAAAAAAGGAATTGAGACAAAACCTGAGGCTAAAAAAGTTCCGGAATCTTCTCTTTCACCTGATGATTTGTTAACCAATGCAAACTTTGAAAACATGAAAAATCGTTTGCCTTGGCCCGTTAATAATGGATATATAGCAGAGGGTTTTGGAACGCATCAGCACCCCACTTTAAAATCGGTGTATACTACCAATAACGGAATAAACATAGCTTGTAAAAAAGAAACAACAGTTCGAAGTGTTTATAAAGGAAAAGTAAAAGCCATTTTTGAAGTACCAGGAATGGAAAAAATTATTTTAGTGAAACATGGTGAGTACTTTACAGTTTACGCTAAATTGGAAAATATTCAAGTAAAAATAGGACAAGAAATAAATGCTGGAGATTTTTTAGGAACAGTATTTACTTTTGAATCTGAACAAAAAACTGAAATTCATTTTGAAATATTTAAAGGAAAGAAAGCTTTAAATCCGGAGGCTTGGTTAAAAAATTAAAAACCATGTTTGTCATAAAAAAATGACATGGTAATGTAAACAAAAAAGATGTTTTTGTAAAACTAAAAAAAAATATATGAACAAAAAATTACTCATTGTAAGCGCATTAATTTTACCAATGGTATTTATTAATAATCCAATTAACTCATCACCTGGCGGAACACCTGGAGCAAGAACAGGATCACCTGGTGACGGTGGCGGAACATGTTTCACATCTGGTTGTCATACTGGTGCTCCAACTGAAACTGTTGGTATTTTAACTACCAATGTTCCTGCAGAAGGATATACGCCAAATACTGCATATACAGTTACTGTTACATTAACAGGAACAGGTAATAAAGGTTTTCAAGTTTCGCCACAAAGTCAATCTGGTGCTTTGCTAGGTTCAATAGCTGCTGGAACAGGAAATTGGGTTATTGGAAAATTTGTTACTCATTCTACTCCCAAAAACACTGCCACTGCAGTATGGACTTTCCAATGGACTGCTCCTGCAAAAGGAACTGGCGATGTTAATTTTTATGGTGCTTTTGCAATTACTAGAAATACTACTAAAACTCAGGTTTTAAAAGTTACAGAAAAACTTGGTTCAGGAATTCAGGAGTCAGATTTATTCAGTATAAATGTATTTCCAAATCCGGTAAGTAATCAATTAAATTTATTGTTTAATAACAATACTAAAAATGCAGTAATTGATTTATTAGATTTAAATGGAAAAGAAATTTTACACAAAGAATTAAACAATAATACTGCTGAAAACGCAATAGATGTAAGTAATGTTGAAGAAGGAAATTACATTGTAAAAATAATAGCGGATAATCATATTTATTACAAAAAAATAAATATCAATCATTAAAACCTATCTGTAAAAGGCATTGAATTAGTTTAAATTATTCCTGAAAGTTAGGAATGGTTTAAACTAATTTTTTTGCAACTGTACCAACAAAATCTTTCAAATAAAAAGGTTCAAAATAAGCAACATCTTCAAACTCATTTTTATCAAAGGCTGCTTGTGCCAATGATGAAATAAAACTTGCATTGCACAAAATTTCAAATCCAAAATCCGATCCCGCAAAAGCGGGACGAAATCCAAAATTCTTGTTGCATTTTTCGGCACCATTTCCAATAAAAACTATTTCATTTTGTTGTAGCTCTTCATGGAACGAATGTTCATCAATAATCTTGGCTTGTGTGGGTAAAATTTCGGCTAATTGATTATCAAATAAAGCGCAATAAACTTCCATTCGCCTCGCATCAATCATGGGGCAAATCAATCCTTTGTAATTTGGGTGATTCGTTAAATATCCGTTGGTTAAACTTTGTAAAGTATTGATGGCAATCATTGGTATTTGCAAAGCATAACAATAACCTTTTACCGATGAAACACCCACACGCAAACCAGTATAACTTCCTGGA
>CAISTO010000068.1 GCA_903888395.1 uncultured Bacteroidota bacterium
TTGAATGATACATACAAAAAGCAATAGTTTCTTCATTTTTTTATTGCTGGTTACAGCTATAGGTCAAACAAATTTTATAATAAGTTGCTTAACAAATTTAGTTTATATATTTAAGAAAAGATTTTTCTTTTGCAAAGTAATTTAAAAATGGAAATAAGAATAGCTTCATTTAACAAAAAACTAAATCTTAAAATTCGAAAAAATAAATTCGAAATCCTAAATATTCATATCAATATTTACTAATTTTTCATTTTGTAATCAAAAGTTAATACAATTCGGATTTTGAATTTATTTTTTCGAATTTATATTTACATTTGTACTTCATGAAATTTTATTTTAAAATATTGGGTTTTGCATGCATACTTGCAATTGTTTCGTGTAGTAAAAACAATTCCGAAACTACTCTAATTGATAATGGTTACAGCTATTTTCCAATAGTTAGTACCAAGCAATATTTGTATGTAGTTGATAGCATTTCATACAGTAATTCTACTACTGTCGATACCTTTCATTTTCAATTAAAAACACAGTTTACGAATAGTTTTATTGATTTAAATGGCACTAAAACTTGGCGCTTACAACGATTTGCCAAATATAAAAATCAAGATAGTTTTAGGGAAATAGAAAATCATTTTCTACAGTTTAAAAACAATCAAATGATTTATACTGCCAATAATTTAAACTTTTTAAAGGCAGTTTTTCCATTGAATAAAAACACGGTTTGGAACGGAAATTTATACAACACTGAATCACGAGTAAATACTAAAATAGATTTGCTGAATGAAACATTTACCAATGCCGATACCACATTTACCAATGCTTTAAAAATAAAAGAAAAGTTCAGCGAAGACTTTATTTTTAGTATTGAACAATGGAGCGTTTACCAAAATAATAGAGGATTGGTTTATTATAAAAGTAAAAACATAGAAACACAAACCGACCAAAATGGAAAAGAAAGTAAATCAGGTTTTGATATTACTCAAAGGCTAGTTGGAGTGATTGAATAGGTATAATAAAATAATAAAAGTTTGTTCGTCATTGCGAGCGAAGCGTGGCAATCTAACAATGAGATTGCTTTGTACCCCAGCAATTAATGCTTCCGAACAGTTTTAATTAAACATTTAAATAGTGCGGAAACGGTCATCCTGAACGAAGAGAAGGAACTTTATTGGGTGTTGAATAAATACCGCATCTTATAAAGATGCTTCGTACCTCAGCATGACGTTCTATAACATAATATCTTTCAACTGACAGCTATCAACTGACAGCTATCAACTAAACCTTATACTTTCCTTTACTTTTTCTAATATTTACCGATACAATTTTATACTCAGGGCACATTGCTTCGCTGTCATGTTCATCGCTGGTAATGATATTAAGCATTACTTCTGGAAAATGGAAGGTGGTACTTAAAATACCTTGTTTAACTTCATCAGTTAAATATGCTTTTACATCAACTTTTCCGCGTGGTGATTCAATACAAACCATATCACCATTGCTTATAAAATGTTTTTCAGCATCTAACGGATGAATCATTACCACATCTTCAGTCAATATTTTTACATTACCCGTTCTTCTGGTCATGGTACCTGAATTATAATGCTCTAACTCGCGGTTGGTAGTTATAATATAAGGATATTCTTTTTCGTATTTGGTAATTTCTTTGCTTTCTGTCCAATCAAAATAGTGGAATTTACCTTTGCCTCTTTGGAACTCTTCCAAATGCAAAATTTCTGTATCAGTTCCATCTTTTTTAACTGGCCATTGTTTACCATTATCACCTAACTCATCCCATTTAACTCCAGCAAAAAATGGAACAATTTGTGAAATTTCTTCCAACATAGTTTTTGGATTATATGGTGCTTGTGGGTAGCCCATTTTGTTCATAATATCCACCATTATTTCACCATCACTTTTGGTTCCTAATAAGGGTTCAACCGTTTTTTGAACGCGTTGAATTCTTCTTTCGCCATTGGTAAATGTGCCACTTTTTTCTAAGAAAGAAGCTCCCGGTAAAATCACCGTGGCATACTTAGCAGTTTCGGTCATAAACAATTCTTGAACTACCAATAGTTCTAAGTTTTCCATGGCTGCAATTACTTTGTTGGTGTTTGGATCGGTTTGTACTACATCTTCGCCCATTAACCAAAGTGCTTTTAAATTTCCATCAATAGAAGCATCAAACATTTCAGGAATTTTCAATCCTTTACCAAATGGAATTTTAGTTTTATAAAAGTCTTCATAGTGTTTGTTTATTTCTGGATCATAAGAACTCATGTAACCAGCACCTTGGTGTGGCTGACAACCCATATCGGCTGCTCCTTGCACATTGTTTTGACCACGTAATGGGTTTACTCCAACTCCTCTTCTTCCAATATTTCCAGTAATTAATGCTAAGTCGGAAATAAGCATTACTGTAAACGAACCTTGCGTATGTTCGGTAACTCCTAATCCATGGAACGACATGGCATTTGGTGAATTGGCATAAGCCAATGCAGCTGCTTTTACCAAGTTTTTATCTACGCCAGTAATTTTTTCTAGCTCATCAATATCTAGTTTTAAAATTTGCTCGCAAAAATCTTCGTATCCTTCTGTTCTGTCATTGATAAATTCTTTTGCAGCCGCACCTTCTGTTATAATAAAATACAACATCATGTTTAATAATGCCACATTTGTACCTGGTTTTAACTGCAAATGATAAGTTGCATATCTTGCTAATTCAATTCTTCTTGGATCTATTACAATGGTAGTTTTGCCTTTCATGGCAAACTGCCTTAACTTAACACCAGTTACAGGATGCGCATCGGTTGGATTTGCTCCAATTACCATGATACAATCCGTGTGTTTTAAGTCAATGATTGAATTTGTAGCTGCTCCAGTTCCAAATGATTTCTGCATACCAAAAGCTGTTGGCGAATGACAAACACGTGCGCAACAATCAATATTATTGGTACCAATTACGGCACGAATAAACTTTTGCATTAAGTAATTTTCTTCATTGGTACATCTAGCCGATGAAATTCCTGCAATAGAATCTGGTCCGTGTTTTTGTTTTATTTCGCTTAGCTTATCAGCAATAAAAGTATAAGCTTCATCCCATGTTGCGGGTTCTAGTACTCCATTTTTTCTAATTAATGGCGTTCTTATTCTGTCAGGATGTTTGTAAAACGAAAATGCAAAACGTCCTTTTAAACAAGTATGACCTTGATTTACCGCTGCATCATAAGGCGCTTGAATTGATTTTACTTGTCCGTTTAAAACCGAAACTTCCAAGTTACAACCCACACCACAATACGTACAAATGGTTCTAATTTTTTTATCTGCTAATATAGATTTTGATTCAAACACATCGCTAATGGCCGAAGTAGGGCAAGCTTGTGCGCAAGCACCACAACTTACGCAATCAGAATCGAAAAATGAATTCTCAAAACTTTTTACAATATGACTGTCAAATCCACGGCCAGCCATGCTCAATACAAATTCACCTTGTACTTCATCGCAAGCACGCACACAACGGAAACAGTTAATACATTTACTAAAATCGGAAGTCATGTAAGGATGACTCAAATCTTTTTTTCTGTCTAAATGATTTTTTCCTTCCGGATAACGAACATCACGCACACCCACTTTGGCTGCTACTTCTTGTAATTCACAATTGTTATTTACCTCACAAGTCAAACAATCTAAAGGATGATCAGTTAGTACCAATTCAACAATGTTTTTTCTTAGCTTAGTAATTCTATCGCTATGGGTATAAATATACGAGTTTGGAATAACAGGTGTATGACATGAAGCTTGTGCTTTTGCAGGTCCGTTGGCCACTAAAGCCACATCTACACTGCAAACCCTGCACGAACCAAAAGGATCTAAATTAGGCGCATCGCAAAGCGTAGGCACAAAATCTTTTCCCAAATGTCTTCGAGTAAAACTCAAAATGGTTTCACCTTCAATGATTGAATATATTTGATCGTTTATGTATGCTGTTTTCATAACTAATTTTTTGTTTATGATTTTTGATTTTGGTTGGTGAAAGCAACAACCTATGGCAAAAATGTTTATGTTTTTTTATTCTGTCTCTAACTGATTTTCAATTTGCTCTATTGAAGGTAATTGACTTCTGAAATTTTCCGGTAACGCTTGTGTTAATACATATTCGCTAATACCAATTGGTTTTTGAATATCTCTTAACGAATATTCGGCTTCTATTTTATCTTTATCTTTACATAAAACTAAACCAATACTTGGATTGTCTTGCTCATGCCTTAATTGACTATCAATTGCTGACAAATAAAAATTTAGCTTACCAGCATATTCGGGTTTAAACTTTCCAGATTTTAACTCGACAACTACAAAACAACGTAAATGTAAATGATAAAAAAGCAAATCTATAAAATATTCATTTTCGCTAACTACAACTTGAAATTGTTTGCCTACAAAAGCGAATCCTTTTCCTAACTCAATTAAAAATTTAGTAATATTATTTACCATAGCATTTTCTATTTCACGTTCTAAAGCATTCTCGTTCAAACCTAAAAAATCAAAATTGTATGGATTCTTTAGGGTTTCAATTGCCAATTGTGATTGTAGCTCGGGCAGTGTTTCTAAAAAATTAGTAACTGATTTTCCTTTGCTAAGGTAGTATTTGTTTTTTATATTTATTTCTAATTGTTCTCTACTCCAGCCATTTAAAATAGTTTCAACACTATAAAACATTGCTTCTTCAAGGTCTTTAGTTTTCGAAATAATTAATCGATTATGACCCCATGGAATTTGTGCCACAGCCTGTGGCACAAATTCATTTTGCACACTATAAAATAAATACCACTGCCTCATTGCATATAAATTTCTACGCGAAAATCCTTTGATATTAGGGAAACTTAAAGCCAAATCTAAAGCTAATTGTTCTAAAACAGCATCTCCCCAATTAGTTTCTTGTTGTTTAATTACTATGCTTTTAGCTAAATACCAATACAATTCCATAAGCTGTGAATTAACGCTTATCGCTACACGTAACTGAGAAGTTTGTATTTTTTGTTTTAAACTTTTTAGCCAAGTTTTATAGGTATTATCTAACTGCATTTATTTGAATTTGCTTGAGTTTGGTGTTCGAAATATTAAACTGTACTTTTCTTCGCAATGATTAAATATATTTGATCGTTTATGTATGCTGTTTTCATCAACAATTTTTGATTTATATTTTTTAAAATTTTATTTATGAGTGATTGGTGAGGACAACAACCACGGACTAATTTATTAATTCTAAAGAAAACTTTGATGTTTTCACTTTTAATAGACCAAATTTGGGTTTAAAATATATTTCTTCAAAATTTGGATCTGATAAAGAATTTATAGAATCATACATTGTGTTGAGTATATTTTTTTTTACAATTTTATAATCTGTATAGTGTATAAAGTTATTTTCTGAATATTCTGTAGTCAATTTGTAAGATTCACCCAAATTGAAAAATAATTTTACAGATGGTCCCCAATTAATTCTGGTATAATAATGGATAGAAATGTAATCAGTTTCAGAGGCAGCCATTTTAAGAGTAAATTTTTGAAGTTTATATTTATTGCAACCTCCAATTTCACCAAATTCAGCAAATTCATAAGATTCTTTTAAACCTTCACTTTTAAAAAGTAAAGTATCTTTTCCGTTTTTTAAAAATAACCTAGTGCTTGTATCACTGTATGGTATTATATATGGCAAGTTTATTTTATCTAATCCTTCGTTATGTTCAGAAAGACCTTCAGGACATTCTTTAAAACAAGAATTCATAATTAAAATTATTATTACTAAACTGGATAATTTTATAGCTTTCATACAGTCCTAATTATTACTTTTTTTAAAATTTATTTCGGTGAAATCTGTGCAATCTGTGGCTATTCTCAATTACTATTTCTCAAAATATTCTTCCAATTCTTTTTCAAAATATTTCATGGCATTTTTTATAGGCAATGGCAATCCACCACCTAAGGCACAAAGCGAACCAATTTCCATTGTTTCCAATAAATCGTTCATCAAATTCAAATTGATTTTATGACCATCTTGTTGTGCTTTTTCTACTAATTCGTAACCGCGAGTTGAACCCAAACGGCAAGGAAAACATTTACCACAACTTTCGTGAGCAGTAAACTTAAACAAATGTTCAATGTATTTTATCAAAGGGAAATCTTGAGGAATGCAAACTACCGAAGCATGTCCCAACAAAAAACCTTCTTTGGCAAATGAATCAAAATCTACTGAAAGATTTTCAATTTTACTCACAGGAACCAAACCACCAAGCGGACCACCAATATGCATGGCTTTAATAGGTTTATTAAATCCACCGCCAAGCTGATTGATAACAACAGATAAAGGCGTTCCCATATCTACTTCATAAATACCAGGATTGTTAAAATTTCCATCTAACGAAACCAATTTTGTTCCCGATGATTTTGGAGTTCCAATAGCAGCATAAGCTTTGCCACCATTTTTAATAATGAAAGGTAAATTAGCTAAAGTTTCTACATTATTTACCACAGTTGGTTTATTAAATAAACCTTGCTGAGTAGGGTAGGGCGGCCTTACACGAACTTCTGGTCTTTGTCCTTCAATAGATGAAAGCAACGCAGTTTCTTCTCCACAAATATATGCTCCTTGCGCTTTGATTACTTTAAAATCAAAGTCAAATCCAGAGCCGTTGATGTTGTTTCCTAATAAATTTTCTTTTCTTAAATCATTGATGCAATCAGCAATAATATTCACTGATTCTGGATACTCGCCTCTAATATAAACCACACCAAAATTGGCACCAGTAATATAACCAGCTATCATCATTCCCATGAGCAAAGCATGCGGACGATTTTCCATAATATACCTGTCGGAATAAGCACCAGGATCGCCTTCATCGGCATTACAAACTATATATTTTGTATCTGAAACTACATTTTTGCAAGATTCTAATTTAAATGCCATTGAAAATCCTGCGCCACCACGGCCTCGTAATCCTGAATCTTTTAAATGGCTTAATAATTCATCAGAAGGTTTTGAAATGCAATCGGTAAATATTTTATAATACTCTGAAATTGTTTCGTATTCACTGGTTAATATTGGAGTTCCAATGCTGCCAACATGATATTTTTCTTTCGAAATAATTTTATTTTCCTTGATGTCTTTAATGGCATCAATGTCATTTCCTGAATAGTTTTGTCCATCAATATGAAAGGCATTGTTTTCATGACAACGACCCAAACAACACATTTCACCTATTTCATTTTCGGAATAATTTTCAACTAATTTTTTATGTAAACCGTCTTGAGTTCCTGCAAGCATGCATGCACTGCCGTTACACACATAAACTTTTTTGCCTTGATTTTCGGGTTTTAAAAAATCGTAGAATGATACCGTTCCGTATACTGTAGATTTACCAATTAAAAATTCTTCTCTGATGCTTTCTAACTTTTCTAAACTAGGACTTCCAGTTTCAGCAGCAGCTATTCCAAGTTCTTCAAACAAGTTTTTTGACAGCCCTTTTCTTCCTGATAATTCACTTAAATTCTTTGACATTTATTTTATTTTAAAGCATTTGTTACTCTTAATAATTAGTAACTTATAAATTTTATATAACAACAAATATAATTTTATTTTCAAATTCACATAATCAAAAAATATAGCTTGTTTAATTTGAAAAGAATACTAAAGTTTTTAGTGCTTTTTAGTAGTTTAAATATGGCGATATAGAAACTGTTTTTTAGTCATTTTGTAAAA
>CAISTO010000069.1 GCA_903888395.1 uncultured Bacteroidota bacterium
AATCAACCAATTGCTATAAATGGTTTGGTTTGGATGAATAAAGCAGATGAAATGTTTGCGGAAGCAGTTCAAAAAATAGAAGCAGGATTTAATTGCATTAAGTTTAAAATTGGAGCTTTAGATTTTGATGAAGAATGTAGGTTGTTAGAAAAAATTAGAAGCAGATACAATGCTTTTAAATTAGTAATTAGAACGGATGCAAATGGAGCTTTTGCCAATGCCGATGCATTAGAAAAATTAAATGAATTAAAGCGTTTTGAATTACACAGTATTGAACAACCCATTCAAGCAAAACAACTTGATTTTATGCAGGAAATTTGCGCTAAATCACCAATACCTGTTGCACTTGACGAAGAATTAATAGGTATAAAAGAAAAAGATATAAAGTCACTATTAAAGTTTATAAAACCGACATTTATTATTTTAAAACCGACTTTATTAGGTGGTTTTGAAAAGAGTAATTTTTGGATCAATAAAGCCAACGAATTAGGAATTAATTGGTGGCTAACTTCGGCCTTAGAAAGTAATATTGGTTTAAATGCAATTGCACAATTTTGTAGCAGTTTAAATACCCAAATTCCACAGGGCTTAGGAACTGGCAGCCTATATAAAAACAATATTGAAAGTCCGCTTACCGTTAGCAAAGGTTTTATTCATTACAATTTGAACAAAAAGTGGGATTTGGAGCAAATTTTTTTAAAGCTAGAAAACTAATTATAACAAGCCTTTTTCGTAAGCAAACGACATTAATTCTGCGGTGTTTTTAAGAGATAATTTTTTTAAAATATTTTTTCGATGTGTGATAACTGTGTATGCACTTAAAAATAATTTTTCAGATATTTCATTGCTATTTATTCCTTTGCCAAGCATGCAAATTATTTCAATTTCCCTTGGTGTTAATGAAAATGTTTTAACGAAATCATCTTTTGGTATATTTTCAAAATCTTTTTCAAGTTCTTTACTTATATATTTTTCACCTTTATTTAATTTATCAATGGCAATTAACAATTCAGCTTTTCCCGCATTTTTAAGAATATATGCAGATGCCCCAGATTTAAAAAACTCACGAATAAATGCATTTTCATTATACATGGTGAGTATAATTACTTTGCATTTTGGATATTTTTGTTGAATTAATTTACATGTTTCAAATCCATTTGGTTTTGGCATATTTACATCAAGTATTGCAATGTCAATTTGGTGCAATTCAAAAGCTTCTATTACCTGTATTCCAGTTTTTGCCTCAGCTACAATTTCAATATATGGAATATTTGAAAAAATTAGTTTTAATCCATCCAAAAATAACTGATGATCGTCTGCAATTAATATTTTAGTTAAATTGTTCATTTGGATAAATGGGTATTTCAATGATGATAGTTGTACCTTTACTTTCTTTAGAGTCAATGTTTATTTTACCATTCATTGCCTCAGCTCTTGACTTTATATTTAATAATCCAATACCAGACACTTTTTGATTGGTATAATTAAAACCAATTCCGTCATCTTCTGCCATTAAAATTAATAAGTTATTCTCTAATATCAATTGGATAGATGCTTCTTTTGCTTTTGCATGCTTAATAATATTATTTACCAATTCTAAAATGATGCGATAAATGTTCATTTCAATTTGAGAATCTATTTTTTCCTCTAGGTTAAAAATTTGAAATACAAAATGTGTTTCTCCATTTGAATTTATTTTTTCTATTAAACTTTCAAGGGTAATTTTAAGTCCAAAATGTTCCATACTAGAAGGCATCATGTTATGTGAAATATTGCGCAATTCAGAACAGGCTTTGTCTATCATTTCCAATACATTTTGATAGGCAATAGCTTCCTTTTCTCCTAAATTTTTGTTGCCTAAATCTATTGCTTCTGCATTTAATCTAAGGGTTGAAAGCAGACTTCCCATGCCATCATGCAAATCCTGAGCTACTCTTTTACGTTCTTTTTCTTCACCAAAAAACAAGGCACGTTTTACTTCATTTTGTTTGGCATATAATTCCAAACTTTTTAATTCTACAGTATTTAAAAGTTCTAAATTTATTTTTTCTTTATATTGGTTCAATTCTTCCAATTGTTGAATTTGTAATACTTGAATTTTTTCTTTTTCCTCTTTAAAAATTTTAAGTCTATCAAGTAAAGCTATGCTAAGGAGAAAGCACTTTAACATAACTGCAAAAACAACAAAATTATTAGTAAAAATATTGTCCGAAAAACCACTAACACTATAAAATGACATGCCACCAATACTAATAATTCCTAATGTAAGGGCTGGAACAAATATTCTTGCTGATTTGAATTTATTTATTAAAAACACAATTCCAATTAATAATAACAAAGAATATATAATAGGAATAAAGCGGTATAAAACCCAAATAGCATAGTGCAATGAATTTGGACCTAGAAGCGAAGCTATTGCAATTCCTAACGGAATTAACATGGCTAAATACAACGCTAATTTTATTTTTTTTGTTATGTATTTTTTCGATATAAATGATTCGGCAAAAGCCAATGCAGCAATGAGTGAAATGGCCATAAAAAACGTTACAGAACTAGCATTCCA
Organism: uncultured Bacteroidota bacterium; assembly: GCA_903888395.1. GTDB lineage: Bacteria > Bacteroidota > Bacteroidia > UKL13-3 > UKL13-3 > JAAFJM01. The sequence continues at coordinate 2,564 of CAISTO010000069.1, forward strand.
TTTTGGATAATTAGGCCAAAAATATTGAAATGCTACGCCACTCAAACACATTTGAGTTATTGATAAAAATAACATATAAATAGCAAAAAGTAAGAACACTTTTTCATATAAAATATAGGCTAAGTAAAAGGAAAGTAAAGTGATTACAATTAAAGTACCATAATAACCTCCCAAAAACATATTTTTTTTTGTAGATGATTCTATAAAAGTATTTACTGATTTTATACTTAATGGAATATGTACTTTTCTTCCTCCTGCATTTAACTTTAAAAATATTTGTTGAGTATCTGTTGGAAATATTTTTATTAAATAGAGTGGATTTCTAAACAATATGTTTCTATCAGTAAAGGGCAAAACATCACCACAGAAATTGCTGTCAATTAATTTATTATGCTCTGTATTGTAATATATTATATAGTCAATGAGTGGATTATTAAGTTCTAGTACCAATTGTATTTGCTCTTTGCAATCATTTATCAAATTAATTTTTATCCAAATATCTTCAGTATAATGACCATCTTCAAATAACATTAAATCGTTTTTGTTATTCATAAAAGTAATCGTACTATCCTTTAATAAATCTTGAATAGTATATTTATTTTTTAAACTTATTAAATAAGTACAATACTTACCTAATTCCATTTCTTTGAAATCATTCTTTATTAATAACACATTTTGGCCCAGTGTATTTAAAGCGGAAAAGACTAATATGAAGAGTAAGCGATACATGTTTACAATAATAGAATTATAAAAGGAATGAAAAATACCTATTTCTAGGTATTTTCTTTTAAATTTTATGCATATATTTTTGATGAAAATAAATAACCGTTGATTTAACAACAATAATTAAACGGAATCTATGAAAAACTAATTATAAAAAAAGATAATGAAAAATCAAAACAAAACATTAAAATGTATTTCAATTTTCACAATAGTGATTATATTTTTTACACTTTCATCATGTAATAAAGAAGATACTGGAAGTAATTTAAAATATACGCCAAAAAACATATATTATAAATGGACAACAAGTGCAGATTGTCCTTTTCCTACTGGATATTCTTTGACTTATAATCATCCTGACCTGCCAAATAGTTTAAACAAAAACCAACAGTATGGCCCAATGGTCGCAGGATCTGTTGAAATTATTGTAAATTCTAGCAACGGTAACTCTTCAACATATAATACTTTATCAAGTCCTCCAACAGGTTATAAACGTATATATACGCATAATATTTTTCATTTTAACAGTTCAGTAAATCGCTGCAATTTTTATTTAAACGACCAAAGTAGTTTAACTTATGTAGATCAACCAATGTAGACTAACCCAATAATACATAAAATAATAACTAACTCATCAATTAATTTATCTGCTTTAAGTAATGACATTTATTTTATAAATACACAAACTAATTTTGGTGGAATAAGTAAAAGAAAATTGGAAAATAGTAAATAAAAATCAGTAGGATTAAAGGTTGCTGAGCTTGTCGAAGTACCTTTAATCATGCTAAAAACAAAGTAGACAAATATGAAAACACACACAATAATCATTGCAAATAAACAAGCCAACCGCTTCCGTTATATTGCTACTACATTCTTATTAATTTTACTTGGCTATTCTGGTTTTGCACAGGTTCCATCAATTACTACTTTTGCACCTGCATCTGGTGCTATTGGAACAACGGTAATTATAACTGGAACTAATTTTAACACTACACTTGCCAATAACATTGTTTTCTTTGGCGCAACCAGAGCAACAGTTTCTGCTGGAAGTGCTACTTCTCTTACCGTTACAGTTCCTTCCGGAGCCAGTTACCAACCTATATCTGTAACCAATATTACAAATGGTTTAACCGCTTATTCCTCAAAACCATTCATAACCACCTTTTCTTGTGGTTCAATCACTTCTTCTTCCTTTGCCCCTAAAGTGGATTTTACAACAGGAACAATTCCTTTTAAAGTTACCACTGGTGATTTTGATGGAGATGGTAAAACTGACCTTGTAATTGTGAATAATAAATCAAATTCTATTTCGGTATTACGAAACACAGGCAGCAACGGAACAGTTTCCTTTGCCGCTAAAGTGGATTTTACTACAGGAACACAACCTTGGAAAATTTCAACAGGTGATTTGGATGGAGATGGCAAATTGGATATTGCTGTTGCAAATTTAAATTCCGCCTCTGTGTCGTTATTTCTTAACACAAGTAGCAGTGGAACAATTTCCTTTGCCACGAAAGTAGATTTTACAACAGGATTATCTCCTACTAACATTTCAATAGGTGATTTGGATGGAGATGGTAAGTTGGATCTTGCTGTTACGAATAACTATTCCAATTCTGTTTCGGTACTCCGAAACACAGGTAGTAGCGGAACAATTTCCTTTGCTGCTAAAGTAGATTTTACAACAGGAACACAACCTAATAGCGTTTCAATGGGAGATTTGGATGGAGACGGTAAGTTGGACCTTGCTGTTACAAATAATGCTACCATTATTTCGGTTTTGCGAAACACTGGCGGCAGTGGAATAATTGCCTTTGCTGCTAAAGTAGATTTTACAACTGGATCTGGTACTAATAGCATTTCAATAATTGATTTTGATGGAGACGGTAAGTTGGACCTTGCTGTTTCGAATTCTTTTTCCAACTCTGTTTCTGTTTTAAGAAATATAGGCAGCAGTGGTACAATTTCTTTTGCCACGAAAGTGGATTTTACAACAGGGTCATATCCTTCTAGCATTTCAATAGGTGATTTGGATGGAGACGGTAAGTTGGACCTTACTGTAATGAATGCATATTCCAATTCTATTTCGATATTACGAAACACGTGTAGTAGCGGAACAGTTTCCTTTGCCGCTAAAGTAGACTTTTTTACAGAAACAACTCCAGAGAGCATTTCAATAGGTGATATGGATGGAGACGGTAAGTTGGACCTTACAGTTACGAATAGTTATTCTCCATTTGTATCTATATTACGAAACACATGTAGCAGCGGAATAATTTCCTTTGCTACGAAAGTAGATTTTCAAACAGGAACAATTCCATTTAACATTTCAAGTGGTGATTTTGATGGAGATGGAAAAACAGACCTTGCGGTAGTAAATGAAATTCCCAACTCTGTTTCGGTATTCCGAAATACAAGCAGCAACGGAACAGTTTCCTTTGCAGCGAAAATAGATTTTATAACAGGAGCAATTCCTAATAGCGTTTCAACGGGTGATTTTGATGGTGATGGTAAATTAGACCTTGCTGTTTCGAATAGTAATTCAAGCTCTGTCTCCGTATTCCGAAACACAAGCAGCAGTGGAACAATTTCCTTTGCCACTAAAGTAGATTTTACAACCGGAACAGGTCCTCAAAGCATTTCAGTAGGTGACTTTGATAGAGACGGTAAGTTGGACTTTGCTGTTTTAAATTATTATTCCAACTCCGTTTCGGTATTCCGTAACTCAGGCAGTAGCGGAACAATTTTCTTTGCTACGAAAGTGGATTTTACAACAGAAACAAATCCTATTAGCGTTTCAATAGGTGATTTGGATGGAGACAACAAGCTTGATATTGCTATAGTGAATTATAATTCCAGCTCTGTTTCGGTATTCCGAAATACAAGCAGTAGCGGAACGGTTTCTTTTGCTACGAAAGTAAATTATGCAGTTGGAACATTTCCCAGAAGCATTTCAATAGGTGATTTGGATGGAGACGGCAAGTTAGACCTAGCTGTTACTTCTGGTTCAAACCTTAACAATGTATCAGTCTTCCGAAACACAAGTAATAGTGGAATAATTTCATTTGCAACGATAGTAACATTTACAACAGGTACAATTCTTAAAAGCGTTTCAATAGATGATTTGGATGGAGATGGCAAGCTTGATCTTGTTGTTGGGAATTCCAGTCCCGCTTGTGTTTCAGTATTCAGAAATACAGGTAGCAGCGGTACAATTTCATTTGCCGCGAAGGTTGATTTTGCTATAGAAACAGATCTTTATAACATTTCAATTAGAGATTTGGATGGAGATGGTAAAAAAGACCTTACTGTTGCAAATTCATATTTCAACATTATTTCTGTATTCCGAAACACGGTTGGGATCCCTGTTACCATTAACGCAACAGCAACTTTAGTATGCACAGGTGCAGGTATAACGCTAACAGGAGGTGGAGCTAACACTTATAATTGGTCTGGTGGTGTAATAAATGGAGTTGCATTTGTTCCTCCTGTAGGAACAAACATTTACACCGTTACAGGAACAAATACTGCTACAGGTTGTCAAAACACAGCGGCAATAACGATAAGGGTTAATCCGCTACCAACTGTTACCGTCAATGCTACAGCAGCAACAGTTTGCGTAGGTGATACTATTACATTAACAGGAGGCGGTGCCAGTACTTATACTTGGTCAGGCGGAGTAACCAATGGAGCTGCATTTGTTCCTCCAATGGGAACCACTACTTATACAGTTACTGGAACAATTAATGCACCGGGCTGTCAGAACACAGCCACAAAAATAATTACCGTAAATCCATTACCAACTGTTACCGCCAATGCAACGACAACCACTATTTGTGCAGGTGATACCATTACATTAACAGGAGGTGGTACGGCTGATAATTACGCTTGGTCAAACGGAGCAACTAATGGTATTGCATTTGTTCCGCAATCAGGAACCTCTATTTATACTGTTACTGGAACAATCGCTACATCAGGTTGTAAGAATACAGCATCCAAAACTATTATTGTAAACCCAATTCCTACATTAACTATTACTGCTTCTGATATTACAAAATGTAGTGGCCCGTGTGTAGGAACAGCAAGTGTAGTTGTAACAAATGGAACAACTCCATATTCTTATCTTTGGTCAAATGGTCAAACAAGCAATACTGCTTCATTTTTATGTCAGGGCAGCACTGTAACTGTAACAGATACTAAAGGATGCAAGACCAAAAGTAATATCAATAGCAAAACTTTTTCCAACCCCAACGCTAATATTTATTTAACCAACTTAGCTGCCATTGATCAAACAAAATTATCGCCTGCTTTTGCTTCTTTTTACAGTTATAATTTGCCAACTACCATCAATGCAAATCCATCTAACCCTCGAAACTTTGTAGATGCAGGAAAAAAGGCAAGATTTAAAGTAGAATGTACCAATCAAAAAGCAAACGGACAATCAATAGTAAGTGGAATTTGTAAAGTAAGAAGCAACAGTCCTTATATAAAAATTACAGATAGCTCGTCTGCATTAAATAATATTGGTTGGAGTAACAAAGCTTGGTCGGCCGATGAATTTGAAATAGATATAGACCCAAAAACTCCTCCTGGGCAGAGTGTTTATATTGATTTTGTGGTGCAAGAAAATGGCCAAGATTATGCCACTACATGTATTTCAATTCCGGTATCACCTTTGGCATATTCAACCACTACATCTGCAACTATTGATGACGACAATAACCCAGATAGTAAGGGCAACGACAATGATATTTGTGACCCAAATGAAACCATTGAATTTTACCCGTGGTTAGATAATAAAACGGCATTAAATGCTGAATATGTAAGAGGAAGATTTGAGAATTTAGACAACCACAGTTTTATAAAAATTTGGAACGACACACAAGGTGTAAATACAAGAGTTTTTGACGCCACTTGGTGGAATTATTCATTTGCAAAGCCACAAACTATTAATTCATTATCCTCCAATACCACTCCAGAATATGATTTTGTTTTTGATTATAAAAACAATACGAAAAGTGGTGATTTTAAATTATACATGGTAATGGCTGGTGGGTTTAAATTGTTCAATGGCGATGCATTATCGTTAGTTCAATGGTCCTTACCTTTTAACTTTTCAGGAAATGGATTAAATGATAGCTTGAACATAACACCTCAGAATTTAAGTTATTCCTCGGTAGCTAGTAGCAAACAAGTAACTGTAAACTGCAATAGAACTTGGTTAGTAAATGCCAGCCAACCATGGGTAACTTTTAACAAAACTTCTGGCAATGGAAATGACATGCTAAATGTTTATGTAACTGAAAATCCCACTAGTATTCAAAGAACAGCCACAGCCACATTTACGGCTGGTTCTAACATAAAAACAGTAACCATTATTCAAGATGCTACAGTGGGAATAAATGAAGCAAACAAAACAAATCATATTACCATTTACCCCAACCCAACTTCTGGAATAGTCTCCATTTCATCCAACCAAACTATTGCAAATATTGAAGTTTTTGATGTAACAGGTAAATTGGTTTATACCCAACAAAACAATAACAACCAAACCAATTTAGAAATTGATTTATCTGCTTTAAGCAATGGCATTTATTTAATACATGCACAAAATAATTTTGGTGGAATTAGTATAAGAAAATTAGTGGTGAGTAAATAATAATTATCAAGTATGTACATTTTTTTTAAATTTGTTCAAACTAGAAAATATAGTAACAAAAAATTAATGAAAAAATTCCAACTTATAACATGTGTTTTGATACTTTCAATATTGTCAACTTATGCGCAAATTTATCACTCGGTTGCAAATTTTTCATATGCTAAAGAGGGTCTTTATGCCAAAGTTATAAAGTCGAATCCTACCAATGCCAAAATAATTTATATTGGAGCACAAAATGTAAATTCAAGTTATAAAGGATTTTTTGATACCTACGACTTAACTCAACTAAATTCAATAAAACGAACAAAAAGAATGGGCATTTTAACAGATTCCTTTGGTGTAACAGATTTTGTGTTTCGAGGTTCCGATATATATGCAATTGGATCAAAAGGTTTGCAAATTATAAGTGCGAGTTCACCTACAAATCCAATATTTAGTAAAAATATTAAAACATTTAAAGATGGTAACAGTACATCAAATTTTGGCTATATGACTGCTTCTATATTTATTGATGGAGATAAAATGCATTATGGCGGATTTGATTATAAATTGTTTGACATCAGTAATTTAAATTTGCTTACAAAACTTGCTTCCAAAAGTTATTCGGGAATTAACAGTGGAAGTATAAAGGGTATAGGTTCAAATAAAGTGCTAGTTGGTGATGGTTATGATTTAAAGATTTATGATGTATCAGCGGCACCTAAAGTTACTTCAACTACTTTAAATTTCCTTTATGGCGATCCAAAGCAAATGTTATACGATGAGTCAAAACAAATATTATATACCACATTTGAAACTGCCTCAAAAAATTTTATTTATTCAGTTAACATGACCAATAATACCAAATTGGATTCCTTTAATTATTTGTCTGTTGCTGGTTTTAATCCATCAGGTCATTCCGGTATGTTTTTGTATAAAGATACACTGTACATAGGAACATCAAGTGGAGTGGCGTTGTTTGATGTAAGTAATTCTTCCAAATTGCAATTTATAGGTAAATTAAGAACAGGAGGTGCCAACGCAGTTTTTGTAAACGATGAATACTTGATAGCTAACGATAGTTATAATTTACGTTTTTACCGCAGAGGTCCTGCACCTACAACTTCGCAACCAACGTTAAAAATAGAGGACATTAATGAAAATTTGCCAACAGTAAAACCAAGTGCTTCAGCTTCCGAATTAAGTGAGATAAAATCTTCTAGCTATGATAATAAGCTGTGTCCCAAATATGGCTTTAAATTTAGTAATAAAAATCCAAGTTATAATTGTGTTGCTTTAGAGTGGTGGTCTTTATCTACCAGAACAAACTCAGTAGATGCTTCAGGTAATTTTAAACAATCATCTGATCCACAACCTAAATTTTTTACCATTCAGTTCAAGAGGCAAGGAGATATTTATTGGACTTCAGAAAAGCGAGAAAATACTGGGATAAATGTTCACACCATTAGCGGGCTTGATGCTTGTACCAAGTATGAAGTTCGGTTAATAACAACATGCGATAATAATGAAGTATCTGAGCCTTCAAATATTGTTCGATTTACAACAGCTTGTAATAAACCTGGCAATTTAACAGTTGAAAATATCACCAAAAATTCAGCAAAAATTAATAGTCAACGTTTAACTGCAGCTTTTACTTTCCCTTGCGCCAGTTCAGCCACCACACAAATTCGAATAATTGAATATAAAACTAATACCAGTTCATGGCAAGAAGTAATTTGTAATTCAGGAAGCCCATGTATTTTAAATGCATTAAGTTCTGGAACCATTTACAGGGTTAGGGCAAGATTTAAATACGGAAACAACCTATATTCTAATTATACCAATGAAATCAGTTTTACAACTACCAATTAATTTTTTAAAATGAATAACAAAACCAATTTTTTTTTAATTGCAGCTTTTTTATTGATAAACGCTATTGATGCGTTATCTCAATCAAAACAAACTCCTAACACTTCCGATGTAAAAACATTGTTATGGACCTATTCAGTTTCAGATCCAAATTATAGTTCCGGTGCTATGGATGCTATCGTTGAATTGGAGTACTTTTTTAAAAGAGAAAAAATTCTTGACAAAACTTTTTTGTGTATAAATATCCATTACAAAAGCATGGAGTATACAACTATGTATGGGGGATACAGGTATAAATTGCATGGAAAATTGTATACGCAAGATGTATTACAAAGTTATGATTCGAGAGGTAGTGATTGTTTTACAAATATCACATTAAATGTAGTAGGGATTAAGAATTTAAGTGTTCCTGGTTTTTCTAAAAAAATTACATATTGGGGAGCCACTCATACTTTTCAGCTTGGAGAAATCAGTAATACACAAGACCTCAGTCATTATACTCTTGACCCAGTTTTATCAAATTGTTATTACATGGTAGAAAAAGGTAATGAGTGTATTGGGGAACGAATAAGAAATTTTGAGAAAAGTATAAAAAACAGAGGCGATTATAAAAGCGCCATTCAAAAAGCCGATCAAGCATTTCAAGCCAAAGACTGGAGCTCAGCAAAACAATATTACAAACAAGCATCTGGTATTTTCCCTGAAGAAAATTATCCTACAACTCAATTAGAGAGAATTAAAGAGGAAGAAGATAAAATTACTGCGGCTAAAAACAAAGCTTTAAATGATGTAAAAACTGCTGGTGGTGCTACAACAACTGGTGGAACAAAAACATCAAGTGACACAAAATCAACTTCAGATGCAAATCAAAAAAAAGCTGGAGATGCCACAGGTTCTGAAAAGTCAAATAAAGAAGCTAAAAGTGAGGAGGATATTAAAAAAGAAAAGGAAAGTTTAGGTAAAAAAGGAAGTGGATTAACACCTCAACAAGAAAGAGAAATAGCAGCCGAGAAAAGAGCTGCGGATGAAAAAATAGAGGCTGAAAGAAGGGCTGAAGCGGCTAGACTGGAAGCTGAAAGGATAGCCAAGGAAGAGAAGGCACGTGTAGAAAGAAAAGATAATTGGGAAAAACAAAAACAAGCAGAAACGGATGCAAATTTTGATATGCTAGAGGATTTAGGTGTTGCCGCACTTTTATTACATATCAGTATTGCACAATTAACTTATGCCGATATTGGATCGAGCGGTCCGGGTAATATTTACCCTGATCCTTCATTGTGTTTTGATATGGAATTTGGTTATGGTCTTACTATTGCTCCCTTGTATGTTGATGTAAGAGAAGAAAAGTATGATGGGAATGTAACTACTTATGATGAATCAGCAAAGTATACAAATATTTTTAATTTAGATTATCAGTTTAAAACAAGTTTTTGGCCTGTACAAAGTAAGTATTTCGGATTGGCATTTTCCGGTGGTGTTTCGGGAGGACATGGTTTTACTTTTGAAAGTTATAATTACCAATTACAATATGGTACTAAAGCTTATATTGGTTCTGAAACTTTTAAGTTTTACACTGAATATAATTTAGTTAATAGAACATTCATCGTAAGTAGTTGGTTAGATTCAAAGGTTTCAGAGGAAGGTACTAGTTCAGGTACAATTCATCAATTGAAAGCTGGTATGAGGTTTAATTTTGATACATATTGGGAAACAGATACACGAGCTTCTATTGATATTTTACCTGTATTTGAATTAGACCAAAGAAGTAGTTTTAAGAATGGATACGGACGCTTACCTGAATCTTGGACAAATGGATTGGAAGTTGGATTGAGTTTTGACAACAGATTACATGCTTATTTCAGAACCATGTGGAATTTTCCGATTTTTGGAGAAAACAAATATGTATTAGGACCATCTGTTGATAAAACAGATATTTTTTTAAATTTTGGAGTAGTTAGAAATTTAAACTTTATTATGAATAATGAAGTAACAGGTACTGTAAGTAATTTGAATACTTTAAGAAGAATGGCAAAAGAGCAACGGAATCATACACTATATTTCTTGATGCCTTCATATCAATATTTTAAAACAATGGATGGGCAATTTAATTACCAACCTGCTATTTCTATAACACCCATTGGTTACGGTTATGAATATTTTCCTTTCAAAAATTTTTCAATTGGTTTATCAGGATTATTAACTTATCAAATTATAAAAATGGGTATTGATCCTTTAAGTAAAAATATTCCATCAGGAATGAAAATTGAGGAAGCTTATAAAATGGAAAATATAAACATAGAGGCTCCGCTTTCTATAAAATACCATAATACTTTCCAGTCAAACAATAATTATTGGTTAATGGCTTCATACAATAATATTTTTGCAGTTTCTCAATCTGTAACAGCATTTTCGCTTTTAGATAATAAAGAGATAACTAAAAATAGTGTAGAAATGAATACTTCACTTTCTTCATTCCAATATGGCATAGGATGTGATTTTAATATTGGTGATAGTTATTTTTCTGCCGGCTTAATTTATGAAAAGGGTAGGGGAAATTTAATAGAAGGTGCCGATGGTACAAAAATTAATGGCATTAGATTTTTAGTGGGTGCAAAATTGTAATTGAAATTTATATGAAAAAAATTATTTATACAATCTTATTACTCACCAATTTTTCTTTGGTATCAAATTCTCAAATGACCCAAATAAAAAACTTTTTGGAAAAACCCGAAGTTAAATTAATTAAGGGAGAGTTTTTAAAAAGTAAATGGCAAATTGAAGGAGGAATTGGTTTTAATATTCAAATAGTTCCTTCTAGATTAAATTCTGCAGAATATACTTCTAGTAATAGTACAAGAAAGGAAAGAATAGAAAACTCAATGGGTATAGCTCCAGGATTGGCTTTAGCACTGAATATTCAACCTATTAAAAACAAATATTTAGCATACCAATATCAGGTTAAGTTTTCTGAAGCTTGGTTATTTCCAATGAGTGCCAGCACTTATTGGGAAGCACATCATTTAGCCTTGGGATATGAATTTTTATTTTTTACTATGAATTTTGAATACAGTAATTTAACTTATTCTTATTCTGATCAAACTTCTTCTTCTTCTTCTCTATCAAGTGATGATATATTAGAAGAAAAATCAAACTCTATTTATGAGTCAAACTCAAATTCTTATGGTGTTCAGTGGTTAATGAACAATGAAAAGGGACGAAGTTTAGAGCTCAGAAAAATTAGTAAAAATTTTACAAATAATGATGCAAGTGGTTATGGAATTTATTTTAGGAACAAAAATAATATGCTTCAATTTGAATATTTTGCAAATCATCCAATAAATGCCACAACATATGTTAAAGACAATATTCTAAAAGAAGCTAACTTAATTAATACATCAAGCTGTTTTCATTTTTCATACATTAAGTATTTTGGTTTTGGTTCAGACTATCCAAATACAAGAAGAAAGCTATTGTATTAAAATGTATGTTTTACTAATTTAACAATGCTTATAAAATGATTTTAAAATAAAACATGAATATACATATTTCAATAATTTCAAACAAACAAGCTAATCAACTGCTTCCTTTGTGTTGCTACTACTTTTTTTTCTCTTAGCTATTGTATTATTTTGCAATTTTGCAGCAGCTTAAATACGCAAATACCACAGGGTTTAGGAACAGGAAGTCTTTATAAAAACAATATTGAAAGTCCACTTACCGTTAGCAAAGGTTTTATTCAATACGATTTGAAAAAAAAATGGGATTTAGCGCAGATTCAAAATTTGGAGTAACAATTTTTCAAATAAAATATTAAAATCCTCCTTCTGCGGGCTGTGTTTTAACAGGTGAAACTGGCTCACGGGGCTTGTCTTTTACCACACCCTTTATAGTTAATACCAAACTATTATTGCTTGCATTGCTAGTAACGGTAATGGTTTTTGTAAATGCACTTCTTAATGAACCCGCACTATAAACAACAGTTATTTTAGCTTTTTGGCCAGGCATAATTGGCTCGCGGGGCCAGCTAGGAGCAGTACAGCCACAGCTTGGTTGAACATTACTTAATATCAATGGAGCTTGACCTTTATTGGTAAATTCAAAACTATATTCTGATGGAGCTCCATCCCAAATGGTGCCAAAGTCATGTGTCATTTTTTCAAATGCAATTTCTGCTTTTGGTCCCTCTTTTTTATCTTGAGCAAATAATTGGCTAAAACCAACTAAAACTATAAAACTAAAAATTACTATTTTCTTCATGTGATTTGTATGGTAAAAATTGAAAGTTCAAAGTAAACTAAAATCTAAAATTTAATGAAATGTTTTTTCAAAATAATATTTTAGGTAAAACGAATACGAATAATCAAATATTTGAGTTTGAATGTCAATAACGGGTTCAAACCTGGCACTCATTTGAATTTGATTGAACAAAGTTTTGTTATAAATTATTCTTGGAATAATTAAGCTTCTACTATTGAGTTTGATTGTTGGATCATCAATGCTCTGACATTGGTAAATAGCTGTTCCGCGTGGTGAAATAAAGTATTGACTTTCAAAATAACTCAACATAAATTGTAGGTTACTATATTGATAAGTTAAGTTTCCATAAATAGCCTTGCCATCATTTTGATTGGCAAAAACTAAAGTATCACCAGTGTCTTTATAGCCTAATAAGTATGATTCAAAAACCACTTTTTGTTTTTTAGAAATTTCATAACTAGTTTTCAATCCCACAGTATAATTGGCTCGCATGGTTAATTTATTTACCATATCAGCATCTATTTGTCCGCCAGCATGGCTTAACATGCCTTGTAAAATCGTATAAACTTTAAAATGGTGTGTTGGGTTATTTAATAATTGCGTATAATTTAAACCAGCTGTAAATTGCTCCTTATATGGTGAGCCGCGCTCAATGAATTTCTCCCAATTAATCCAAACATCCAAAAACGTTTTTGGCTTTTGATATTTTAATTGAAAACCATTTTCTAATCTGTTTTCTATGTTTCTAGCTATGTCGAACATGGGTTCAATAATTTGATGGCTAGTGGCGCCCTCTAATGTTCCAAGAAGCATTTCCAAATTGCGGTATTTAGTTTTAACAGTAAAAGTTGGAATAACAGTTGTTTCTCCACCAAAATCATTGCGTACAAATACACCTGCTTGAATTTTTATATTACCTGTTGGTTGATAAGAAAATGAAGGACTTACTTGATATCCAAACAAGGTTCTACCTAGTTCTATATTGTTAAAATATTCGGTGTTACGCATGTAATTAAACACCGTTGCCGAAAAGCCAAACTTACCGCTATCAGTTTCATTTACTGAAATTTGTTGGTTTAAATAACTGTTATCAACTTGCGCAAATAACCGAGCATTTACCCAAAACAAAATCGAAAAATAAATGAGTTTTAAAACCCTTGATTTAACCATAAAAATTATTGATTAGGATTGCAATTTATGCAAAAAAGCGAATGAAAAATGAAAATGCAGTATTTATGCTTCAATAAATTCAATTCCATTTTTTGCTAATTCAGCTAAAATAGGTTTGTAAAATTCAGCAGTAATTGGAATTTGAACACCTTTGGCTTTTATTTTATTTTGCAAAATTAATTTGCATGCTATTGCCATTGGCAATCCCACTGTTTTAGACATGGCAGTGTATGTTTTGTCTTCGCCTTTTACTACCAATGTGCTATTAATTTTTTGCTTTTTATTATTTAACTTAAATGCTATTTCATGTTTCATTACAATCATGTCTAAATCGGTTTTTTCTAACAACCATTTTTGTTGTAATAAATGCTGAATTACTTGGGCTGGAGTGGCGTTTTTAAGTCCAATAATTTCATTGGTAAATAATCCCAACCATTTTACTCTTTTAAAGTCTTTGCTAGCTTTTGTAATGTTAAAAAATGCACAAAATACTTCTTCTACATTGCTATGATTAGCTCCACTTAAAAACGATGCTACCAAATCGCGATAGCTTAAAACGTTACTGTTGTGTATGCAAAAACTGTCATCTGTTAAGCCTAATTTCACTAATAAATTCCAGCTTTGGCTAAATCCTTTTTTGCGCAAAGTTCCTCTAATTACGGAAGTAGCTTTTTGTAATCCATAGGGTTCAATATAACTTAAACTATCGCGGTTGGCATACATTTCAAAAACACCATAATTTGCAATATTCACGCTTGCTGTTTGTTCAAAAATTCTGTTTGGTGGTATAAATTTTATTAAACCATTTTCTAAATATTGAGCGGTAGCTTGTCCAGCTAAAATAACGTTTCTTGGGTTCCAAGTAAATTTATAGTTCCACGGATTGGTGTCAAATTCAGGAGCAACCAAACCACCACAAAACGATTTGAAAGAGGCAATATTTCCTCCATCTTTTTGTATTTTGTGAATCATTTCCATGGCCGATAAATGGTCAATTCCTGGATCTAAACCTATTTCGTTTAAAAACAAAACATTTGCTTTCAAAGCTGATTCGTTTAAACTTTGCATTGAAGGCGTTACATAACTGGCAGTTACCAAATTCTTTTTAAATTTAATACAGTCGTGCGCTGCAATAATGTGTAAAGCGGGAGGTAAAAGTGAAACTACTAAATCTGTATTTTTGATAGCTTCTTCTCGTTCGTTTTGGTTATTAATATTAAATGCTAAAGCAATTCCGTGTTTGCTACTTCCTATTTTTTGCTTGGCTAAATCAATGCTTTGATCAGCAATAGTAACTTGCCAATTTTCCTTTTTGGCGTTTGCCAATAAATATTTTATTAAGTATGAAGAAGATAGACCTGCGCCTATTACCAATATTTTTTTCATAAAAACCCCTTTTAAAATGCATTGCAAACATATATTTCATTTACATGGAAACAAACTGTTTTTAAACAACAAAAAACCGACTAATCAATTGCTTGAAAGTCGGCTTTTGTAGGTAACTTAAATCTTATGAAGAGATATTATATAAGCTTACACTCGTACTTATTATAATTTTTTATCTGAATTTTTTTCTTGTTGTTCGCTTACTGGTTTTTCCGATTTATTTGATTTGCCACAACCTTTTGTAAATGTTCCTAATGTTAAGCCACCAAATAGTAATATTATCAATGTTATTTTCATGCTTTTTTTATTTTGTAGTATACTTAACGTTCGCAAAAATAAAATAGTTACACTGATTTAATATTTTTTTTTGATGAACTTGATTTATTGATTGCTAAAGTTAAATATTAATATTTAAATGGATACTTAAGCAGAACACTAATATAGTTTTTTTTGTATTTATACTTACTTTTAGAGATCAAATTATTGTTTTGCTGCTTTATTTTTTTATTGTTTTGCTATCACAATTTTTTTTATTTTTTCATTAAATATTTGGTAATGTTATTATTCAATAGAATTCTTACTACATCATAGCTACTACAAGTGTTTTTAATAACAAGAATTGAAAGCTATAATTTTAAATTCGTCATTTATTTGATATAATATGATAAACCGATTTTTTGCCATAAAAGGAATATTTTTAACCACATTATTTTTATTAGGAATTCTTTTAAAAACATCAGCCCAAATTATTCCAATTGGTTCTGGTAGTTACACCACTCAATTACCGCCTGCCGATGCCGCAGGCAGAAATAACAAACCTGCAGGTATCCCTCGAGTTTCTGGCTTAGCTGCCAATAAAGCCATTCCTACCAACGATTGGTGGACAGGTTTATTAAGTTTTACAAATGCTAATTTGTATAATTATCCTTTATCAATGCGGGCATCATCTTCGGGTTTGGTAATTAGTTATACTTTTTTGGGTTTAGGTGCTATTGATTCAAGGCAACCAATGGGTCCGGAACAACCAATTATTGTTGGTTTAACAGGACTTTCGGTTACATATCCTACTGTTTCTAATCATTCCGACTGGTTGGTAGAAACCACTTGGAATAATGGTTCGCGCCAATTAAAAGCCACCATTGGCAATGGAATGCCATTTGTTTATTTTACAAAAAGTAATTCCGATTCTGCAAGTATTAATGTTTCGATTGGTACGGTAAATATTCAAAACGAAATGCTGTTAATTACCAACTCTTTAAGCAGTTCTAATTTTGCTGTTTATGCACCAGTAGGTTCGATTTGGGTAAAAAATGGAAATATTTATACTTCAAGTTTGGCGGGTAAAAATTATTTTTCGGCTGTTATGTTACCACAGGGTGCAAATGCCCAAAGTACCGCCAACAATTTTAAACAATATGCTTATGTTTTTCCAACTCAAAGTATAGTAAACTATAGTTATAATCCTGCTACTGCTTTGGTTCAAACTACTTTTACACTTACTACCGAAATAAAAGAAGGGCTGAATACTTCAGCATTATTGGGTTTGTTGCCTCATCAATGGGCGCATTTAAGTAACAATTCATTAAAGCCAGGAACTATAAGCTATCAAACTTCACGAGGAACCATGAAAATGTTAGCTGGTAATACTTTTATAGTTGAAAATAAATTCAAAGGCATTTTACCTACTTTACCTAATTTGGCTAAATACAGTAATGGTTTTGATGCAAGTGCATTGCAAACAAAAATTAATTTACTGAAAAATGCTTCTTTAGATACATGGACAGATTCGTACAATGAAGGTTTGGCCATGAACAAATTAATGCAAGTAGCCAGAATTGCTGCGCAAACTGGTAATTTAGAAACTAAAAATAAAATTTTAACAACCATAAAAGAACGCATGGAAGATTGGCTAAAAGCCGAAAATGGCGAAAATGCATTTTTGTTTTATTACAATACTTCTTGGACTACACTCATTGGCTTTCCTGCAGGATATTCGTCAGATGCAAATATTAACGACCATCATTTTCATTACGGGAATTTTATTCAAACTGCAGCGGGTATTGAAGAGTTTGAACCTGGTTGGGCGGCACAGTGGGGTGCTATGATAAATTTAATGGTTAAGGATGCAGCTAATTGGGATCGAACCGATAGTTTATTTCCTTACTTACGAAATTTTAGTCCATATGCTGGCCATAGTTTTGCATCTGGATTGTTAAACAATGAACCTCACGGTAATAACCAAGAATCGTCATCGGAGGCCATGAACTTTAACGCTTCACTAATTCAGTGGGGGCAAATTACTGGAAACATGGCCATGAGAGATTTGGGCGTTTATCTTTATACCACCGAACAAACTGCCATTGATGAATATTATTTCAATAAAAGCAAAAGAAATTTTTCGTCAAACTATTCCCAAATAATGTGTTCACGTGTTTGGAACGATGGTTATGATAGAGGTACTTTTTGGACTAACGACATTGCCGCAATGTATGGAATTGAAATATTTCCGCTTACCGGTTCGTCACTTTATTTAGCGCATGATACCTCTTATGTTCGCACTTTATGGAACGACATGAAAGCCAAAACTGGAATTAGTACAAATACTCCAAACGATAATTTGTGGTTTGAAATATATTGGAGCTATTTGGCCATGATTGATCCAAATGAAGCCATTAAATTATATAATAATTACACCAGTTATAAACCAAAAGGAGGTTGTAGCGATGCGCAAACTTATCATTGGTTGCATACTTTTAATAGTTTAGGTTTTCCTGATGCAAGCGTTACTGCAAATTACCCTATAGCTGCTGTGTTTAATAAAGGTGGAGTTAAAACTTATGTAGCACAAAACTTAGGTAAAAGTGCCATTGTAGTTTTGTTTTCTGATGGATTTTCATTGAATGTTTTACCCGGTAAATTAGTTACCAATAGGGATATAAATATTGGAATAAATTTAGTTGCACAGCAAAAAAAATTAAATGCGCCAGGCAATGCTTATTTAAATTTAAATGTTACGGAAGGCACTGTAAATAAAGTGGAATTTTACGATGGTTTAACGCTTTTAAGAACAGTAAATAAAGCACCTTTTCAAATTATTACTCCACCATTAAATGTAGGAATTCACAAGTTTTTTGTAAAAGCATTTGTAAATAGTGACTATCAAATTAGCAATGTGGAAGAAGTAATAGTTGGCTCACAATTGCCTTATTTAAACAAAATTGTTTCTATTCCTACTCAAAGCATTGAGCCTGGTTTGTACGATTATTATGAAGGTGGAATTGGCCAAGGTGTTTCTTATTTTGATAATTCAATAACCAATGAAGTAGGAACATTTAGAGTGCCAGAATATGTAGATGCAGGTTTATTTGGAAGTGAAGGTTATATTGTAGAGCATATAAGTAAAGGTGAATGGTTAAGCTATACTGTTTTTATAGAAAAACCCGGAATTTACGATTTGAATTTACGATACAGTTCAGGTATTCCCGCTGGTGGTGGTCCATTTAGCATTTTAATTGATACAACTGTTATTGCTTCAAATATTAAAGTAAATAGCACTTCCAATAATTGGAAAATATATACTACAAAAACAGTCAACAACATTGCACTTCCTGCAGGAAAACAAATTTTAAAATTGAATTTTGATGAAGCTGGTTTTAACTTAGGAAAACTTACTTTTTCATTGGTAAAAGCAACAGGAAATAACGAAATAAATGAGGAAGATTTTCAAATTTATCCAAATCCGTTTTCGAAAAATATTGAAGTAGTGGGGTTAACTAACAATTCAGAATGGGAAGTTTTTTCAATAGATGGACGTTTGCTGAAATCAGGAAAACTAAATACAAACTCGATAGATTTAGATAGCTTAATCAATGGATTTTATATTCTTGCAATTCAAGATGGAGGTAATAAAATATTTAGAAAAATTTTGAAAGAATAAAAAACAATTAATTATTACAAAAAAAACCGTTTTTCAATTGAATAAAAAACGGTTTTTTTTACAGGCTTATCTAAAACTACAAAGCTTCTGCGTATAATTTTTCTACTTCTGCCCAATTTACTACATTCCAAAACGCTGAAATATAATCAGGTCTGCGGTTTTGGTAATGCAAGTAATAAGCATGTTCCCAAACGTCTAATCCTAAAACTGGAGTTCCTTTGCAGTCTGCAATGTCCATTAAAGGATTGTCTTGGTTTGGAGTAGAGCAAACACATAATTTGCCTTCTTTCACACATAACCAAGCCCAACCAGAACCAAAACGGGTAGTTGCTGCTTTGGCAAATTCTTCTTTGAATTTATCCATTCCACCTAAGTCGGCATTAATGGCATCTAATAATTTGCCACTAGGGCTTCCACCAGCATTTGGGCCAATAATTTTCCAAAAGAAACTATGGTTAAAATGCCCGCCACCATTGTTACGAACTGGCATTGGATATTTTGAAATATTTTTACAAATTTCTTCAATGCTTAAATTTTCGGCATCGGTTCCAGCCAAAGCATTGTTTAAATTAGTAACATAAGCTTGATGGTGTTTGCTGTGGTGAATTTCCATCGTGCGAGCATCAATATTTGGCTCTAGCGCTGTGTATTCGTAAGTAAGTTTTGGTAATTCGAATGACATAATATTTATGGTTTTTTAAAGTTTAAAATTATTGCAGAATAAAATTGAATTGCTCAGTTTTATTCTGCAAATGTAAAAATATTAACCAAATATGGTAAAGAAATGTTTTGTATAATTTACTGTTTTTAGTTATTAGGTTGATAGAGTTAATAAGTTAATTGAGTTCTGATATAAATATTTACTATTACCAGTTGCCTATTGTGCATTTCCCAATAGCTATCTACTATCGTCTATCGTCCATCGACTTTTTCCCATTGCCTCTTTCGACTCCGCTCAAGATGACAATTGCGCAAATTGCCTATTGCCTCCCGATGCATCGGGAGCCTATTGCCCATTAAAAATTGTCCATAATACATTTCAAATAACAAAATATCTTGATAAATTGGTGTTTAGTTTCATAGTAAATACGGAAATCAAAGCTAAAATTTGTTTTTTTAAATATTTATCAAAATCAATATGAAAAACTGCATTGCATTTGCACTATTATTTATTAGTACTTTAACAGTATTTGCTCAAGTAGAAAATCCAAAAGGTGTAATTAAAAATCCAAAGGGATTTAAAGAAAAATCTCATAATTTTTTGATGAGTAAACGGTTTAAAACTGCAACTGGACAGCGAGATAGTTTGCAAGCTATTAATTTGTTGTTTAACAAAGACACCACTCAACGTGGTATTGAATACAGAGCTTTAGACTCAACTTATCGTGATTTATTATCAAAATATAATGAGTTAAACAGAAAGCATAAATCATTACAAACCGATTATACTGAAATGAACCAACGCTACACCGATTTACTAAAATCGTCATTAAGTAAAACGGAGCAATTAAACTTGGCATTGAAACAAAAAGAAGACATGCTTTCATTAAGAGAAAAGCGCTTGGTAGAATTGGAAAGTATTATTCGCAGACAAGATTCAATTACCAATGCTTTAAATGAAATAGTAAAACGTGCTTTGTTAAGTTTTAACAGCGAAGAACTAACTGTAGAAATGAAAAATGGTAAAGTTTATGTTTCATTAAGCGATAAATTATTATTCAAATCAGGAAGTGCGGATATTGAAGAAAAAGGACAGGAAGCAATCAAAAAATTAGCTGATGTGTTAAATAAAAATCCGGAAATAGATGTGTTAATTGAAGGTCATACGGACAATGTTCCATTAAGAAGCTCAGTAAATTTTAAAGATAATTGGGAATTAAGTACAGGCCGTGCAACTAATATAGTTAGAATTATAAGTGATGTTAGTAAAGTAAATCCTAAGCGATTAACGGCTGCGGGCCGCAGTGAATACATGCCAAAAGTGAGTAATGATTCTCCTGAGGGAAGAGCTAAAAACCGTAGAACTGAAATTATATTAACGCCTAAGTTAGACGAGTTGTATAAACTAATTGATAAAAAGTAAACATAAAAACTTTAAAATAGCTGCCATTATTGACAAAATAGCAGTTGTTTTAAAATTTTATTAGTATCAAAATATCAATGCTTTGCAATATAAAATAAATACTATTTATAATAATTTGATACAAAATATAAATAATAGTATCATTTTTGCATCCTAGTATTTATTCATAAAATTAGCCATTAAATCATGTTCAAATTCTTAGTATATTTATTTTTGTTTTACACCGCATCGCGCTTTATTTTTGGTACTTTACTTGGGTATAAAAAGAGTAATAATATTCCAAATCATTCACCAAATTCGTTGGAAGATGAAGAAATAAAAGTTAAACCTAAAAAAGCTTCATCGAGTAATAATAACCAAAAAACAAATTCCAACATAGGAGAGTATGTTGATTTTGAAGAGATAAAATAAACCATGATTGAAAAAGTAGTACGTAGTATTTTATTAAAATCGTTTGGCTTAGAAGGATATTTAGCCATTGTAAGTGATGCTTATTTACGCATTACAAATCTTGGTTTTTTAAAAAATAAATATCCTGAATTATTTTTTTTAAAAAAAATTATAAAGCCAGGTTTTGTAAGTATTGATATAGGTGCAAATGTGGGTTATTATAGTACCAATATTTCAAAATTAAGTGGTCCAACGGGTAAGGTTTTAGCCATTGAACCAGTTCCTCTTTTTGCCAATGTTTTTAAACGCAATGCACATAAATTTGCATTGAAAAATATTACGCTACATCAAACTGCATTAGGTGCTGAAAACAAAAATATAGAAATGGGAACGCCAGTAATTGATGGTGTTTTCAGACATGGGTTAACACATGTGTTAAGTGCCGAAAACGACAATACAGCATTAGAAACTTTTGAAGCAGAAATGAAAATTCCTGATGAATTATTTGCCAATATTACGCAACTTGATTTTATTAAATGCGATGTGGAAGGTTATGAAATATACTTATTTCCTCATTTGATAAATACAATTAAAAAGTTTAACCCACTCATTCAAATAGAAATTAGTACTTCAGAAAATCGTAAAATCATTTACGAATTATTAGCAGCATTGGGATACAACGCCTTTGGTTTGAAAAATAATGAATTATTCAAATTATCTTCAAATGAATGCTTGAATTATACTTTAGGCGATTTGTATTTTAAAAATTAGAGAAAAAAGTTTAATTTTTCATTTCATTTTGAAGTAATCTTATTTACATTTATAAATAAACACAAAAAAAGCTGCTCCAAAAATATTTTGGAGCAGCTTTTTTATTTTATAATTTCTATCAACTGACAACTACAATACAGTTGTAAAATCACCAATGCTTAAATCTTTTGCTTCACCATGATATTCTACACTATTTCCAATCATGGCATTGTCAATAACAGCATTTA
>CAISTO010000070.1 GCA_903888395.1 uncultured Bacteroidota bacterium
ATTTGTTGTCAATGAAATTAGGAAAATGCCAATTATTAGTATTGTTTTTCTCATGGTTATTTTTTTTATTTCTATACTGTTCATTTTGATTTCAGGGGTCAGTGTTTACAATGACCGCTAACGGTTTGGGGCTTTGTGAAGTTGGGGATTTCAAGGTACAAATGTTCAACATACCACAAAAGTTGATTAGAATTACCAAAGTTCAAATTTAGCACTTCTGCCCCAATTTCACAAAACCCTTGTTATCGGCTGCTCTTCTTTCATCCAACTATTGTTTTCCTCCAAAAGTATAGCCGATACTCACATTAAACAAAAATTGTGAACCTGCAATACCAATATTTGATGCTTTCAGCGTTTCGTCTTTGTTTGAAAACTTATTGTGATAAGTAAATTTATCATCAGTTAAACTACTGCTTACATTTGGCCACCAACGCAAACTTGTGCTTGTGGTTATGCCTTGCAACCAATTGTCTTTTTTCTGAAAAGGCATATAACGATAATAAGCACCAAAGCCAACAGAATAAGTCTTATAGGACTTAATCAAGTTAGTTTTGTTTTGTGCTTCTCCGTCATAATAAACCTCCCAACTGTGCATTTTGGGTTCAACTCTTACATCTAAAAATGAGGTAAGACGATAGCCAATACCAAAACCAGTTGAATAAGGTAAATGGTACGCTAATTTCTGGTCTTTGGCATCGCCTACCATTGTTGCCCCCGACATATTTAGCAAAAATCCGTGTGAATAGTCAAAACTCATTCTATTTGTAAAATATGTGACTTCTATATTTCCGCCTTTTAATACCATTGGCTGTATAAGTCCAGCCAAAACACTAACACGGTTAGAGTATAGAAACTCCTTTTTTTGTTTTGCATCCTGTGCAAAAGATGTTTGAATTAGCAACAAAGATGTTGCGAAAATGAGTAGTGATTTTTTTAAATTTTGCATTGTGCCTTTTTTTAATTGATTAAGGCACAAAATTCGTTTAACAAGTTTCTATTCTACTGAACATTTGCGAAGAAAAACAAAGTCCTAAATATTTTTGCGTAGTCTGCTCAAATGTTGTGGCGAAATTCCAAGATAAGAAGCAAGATATTGTAGAGGTACAGTTTGAATTAAAATAGGATTGTGGGATAATAGAAATTGATAACGTTCATCAGCAGAATTATTTAAAAAAAGCGAGATTCTTTTTTCCATTATTATTGCAAGATTTTCCG
Source organism: uncultured Bacteroidota bacterium (assembly GCA_903888395.1). Classification (GTDB taxonomy): domain Bacteria; phylum Bacteroidota; class Bacteroidia; order UKL13-3; family UKL13-3; genus JAAFJM01. The sequence continues at coordinate 1,216 of CAISTO010000070.1, forward strand.
CTGCTTTTCTGCCAAATTCTTGTGTTACAGGGATTTTTTTGTATAACATTTCAAGGTCTTGTTTTTCTATCACAAATATTTCTGTTGGAAGAATTGCTTGAATGGTTTCTATTGAGGGATTTCCTGTTGTAAAACTAGAAAAAGAAGTTACAAATTCATTGGGTAATGAAAAATAACAGGTGGTTTCTTCTCCTTTGTCATTAGGATAATATATCCTTAACATTCCAGATTTTATAAAGGCAACTTGATTACAACGCTTACCAATTTCTAAAAAATAGTCGTCTTTTTTTAGCGTCAATGGTTTGAATAAAGATAACATATAATCAAGGTTAGCTTCTGAAATTGAAATTGTGTTTTTTATGGTTTGTCGAAGCGAAGAGTTCATATTTTTTTTGTCAAAAGTAGTAATCAATTTTGTTTTGTCTTTAGTTGTTGGGTTTCGTTTTAGAGTTGCCGATAACTTGTATATACCCCTGACTTTATCAGGCATATCCACCCATTTTTGGAGAGATAACCCTGAAAGGTGTCAGGTTTTATTTAAACAAATGTATTTGAATATTTGGCTAATCCAAATCCCAAATCACTATTTTAGAAAACCCAAAAAAGTTTTTTAAAAACTATCGTCCATCGTCCATCGTCTATGGTCTATCGTCCATCGTCCATCGTCCATCAACTATGGTCTATCGTCTATCGTCCATCGTCTATCGTCTATCAACTGACAACTACTTATTCAAATACTTCTTCAACTCAGTTTCTAAATCATCTTTATAAAGATTTTTAGCAATGATTTCTCCTTTGGGATTGAGTAAAAAATTGGTGGGAATTAGTTCAACATGGAATGAATCAATGAGTGCACTTTTCCATCCATTAAAGTCACATATAAAATAAGGCCAAGGATAGGTTTCACGGGCCATTACCACATGGTAAGTTTCTGGTTTTTGGTCAATGCCAATGCTTACAATATTGAATTTTTTACCATCTATAAATTTATTGTCTTTGTATTTTAAATAGGTAGTTGTTAAATCCAAATTGTTGGTTAAAGAAGGTAAGTCCCAACTAGCCCAAAACTGTATGAGCGTATAACTGCCTTTTAATTGCTTAATATTAAAATCTTTGTTGTTATATAATTTACCCGAAAAATCAGGACATTGGTTTCCTATTTTAGGTTCTTTATCTATTAAAAAGTTTAAACTAATTATAGCAAAACCTAAAACAATTCCATATGTAATTTTATTTTTAATCAATTCGGGTAATGTCAGCACCAATGGCATTTAAACGCGTATCAATAAATTGATATCCTCTGTCTATTTGTTCTATATTATTAATGGTAGAAGTTCCTTCGGCTGCTAAAGCCGCAATTAACATAGCCACTCCAGCCCTAATATCGGGGCTACTCATGGTAATGCCACGTAATTTTTGTTCCCTGTTACTACCAATTACCACTGCTCTGTGTGGATCGCATAAAATAATTTTTGCACCCATGTCTATCAAATTATCTACAAAGAAAAGGCGGCTTTCAAACATCCATTGATGAATTAAAACGGAACCTTTAGCTTGGCTTGCTGTAACCAATGCAATTGAAATTAAGTCGGGGGTAAAGGCTGGCCAAATGCCATCTCTAATGGTTAACATAGAACCATTAATAAGGCTTTCAATTTTGTAAGAATCTTGTTGAGGAATAAAAATATCATCGCCTCTAAATTCCATTTGAATACCCATTCGTCCAAATATTTTAGGAATATTTCCTAACGATGGAATAGAACAGTTTTTAATAGTAATTTCAGAATTGGTGGCGGCTGCTAAACCAATAAAGCTTCCTATTTCTATCATGTCGGGTAACATTCGGTGTGTGCATCCACCCAAACTGTTTACGCCTTCAATTACTAATAAATTAGAACCAACACCAGTAATTTTTGCACCCATGCTATTTAGCATTTTGCAAAGCTGTTGCAAATATGGTTCGCAGGCAGCATTATAAATGGTGGTTTTACCTTTGGCTAACACAGCAGCCATTAAAATATTGGCAGTTCCGGTAACAGATGCTTCATCCAAAACCATGTAGTTTCCTTGTAAGTTTTTTGCATCAATGCTATAAAACTTTTCATCGTGATTATAATCAAAACGTGCGCCCAAGGCTTCAAATCCTCGGAAGTGAGTGTCTAAATGTCTGCGACCAATTTTATCACCACCTGGTTCAGGAATAAATGCTTTTCCAAATCGACCTAAAAGCGGTCCAATAATCATCACAGAACCACGTAAACTTGCGCCTTTCTTTTTAAATTCATCACTTAAAAGATATTCTAAATTTACATTTTTGGCAATGAAAGAATAAGTATCCTCATTTATTTTTTCAACTACCACGCCCATATCGGCCAGGAGTTCTATTAATTTTATTACATCTCTAATATTGGGAATATTTTCAATGATTACTTTTTCTTCCGTAATAAGCACCGCACTTATAATTTGCAATGCTTCGTTTTTAGCTCCTTGCGGAATTAATTCACCTCTTAATTGGTTTCCACCTTTTACTTTAAATGATGCCATTTTTATATAATTATTACTGCGAAATTATATTTTTAAATGACTTTTATTTAAAATTTTTACCACATCTGACAACAATTAGACAATTGTACTGCCCAAAATAATATCTTCTACAATGATATGTTTTTCAGTAACTTTATAAACTATAATCCATCTTTTTTCAAATGTTGCGCATCTTAAATTGTTTTTTGATAAAATATAATCTCTACAAATTGCATATGCAAAAGGATTTTTCTGTAAATCTAGCATAAAATCAATTAGTCTTTGTGCATAATTTATTGCAGTTAGAGGCATTTTATAAGTAGTAACAATAAAGTCGGTAATTTCCTCAACTTTATTGTTAGCTCTGTATTTAACCAATAATTCTCTCATTGATTTTTTAACTTATTTTCCAAAGTAGATAATAAATTATTTTTAAAACTTTTGAAAGGAATTGTATCTACCAAATCATGATCATCAATTACCTCAATACCAACTTCTGATTTTGATAATGCCTTCAACAAATCGATTATACTTTTACCAGTTTCGGTAGAATCATCTATTTCAACAAAGTGTTTCATATTTTTTATTTTAAACAAAAATACATTTTTTATATTCAAATAATTGTTTTCGTTTTAATATTTTCATCTTTTACTAGAAGCTAGTTGCTATCCAGAATTCTATAACAAAGGTTTCAACTAAAGTTATGATTTTTTTCTTGTAAATATTGATAAACATTAAAGCTCCGTAGGAACGAAACTATTGAAGCAACGGTCCCGATTTCTATCGGGATTAACCCGTTGAAATAAATAACCCTATCTTTTACATGAAAACCTGAAAATCTTTGTGAAAGCCTCTGGCTTTCGCAAAGATTTTCAGGTTTTCGTTATGTTTGTTTTTACATTTTACCACCAGTTTCACTGGTGGCTATTGATATTAAACTCTTTCAGAGTTTTACTTAAGTTGTAGCCCATGTGATAGCCGTTAGCTGCCCTTTCAAAAATATTCCAAAATCTTCTGAACTTTTTGAGTAATTTTGTGTTGGTTTTTATATAAATGAGTCACACAAATAACAAGGAAATTATCATTAAAGGCGCTCGTGCACACAATCTTAAAAATATTGATGTAAACATTAAGCGAAATAAATTAACAGTAGTTACAGGAGTTTCAGGATCGGGTAAGTCGAGTTTGGTTTTTGATACGCTTTACGCTGAAGGACAACGCAGGTACGTAGAAAGTTTATCAGCTTACGCAAGGCAGTTTTTGGGTAAAATGAATAAACCTGATGTAGATTATATTCATGGTATTTCGCCTTCCATTGCCATTGAACAGAAAGTTAATACCCGAAATGCGCGATCAACAGTTGCTACTTCTACCGAAATTTACGATTATTTAAAATTGCTTTTTGCAAGAACTGGCGTAACATTTTCGCCCATCAGTGGAAATATGGTAAAACGTCATTCCATTGACGATGTGGTGCAACATATTTTAGCATTGCCCCAAAACACCAAAGCCTATTTATTGGTAGCAATTATTGACAAGGACAATGAATTAAGAAAACAATTAGAAGTGTATTTGCAAACAGGTTTCAATCGCTTGTTTTTAAATGAAAAAATGTTGGGCATTGAAGACTTTTTAAATGATGATGACTTACTAAAAAAGACCGTAAAATCAAAAACAAAATTGTTTTTAATGATTGACCGTTTTGCGGTGCAACAAAATGATGAAGACTTTTTAAACCGCATTTCTGATTCTATTCAAACTGCTTTTTTTGAGGGTTCGGGTGAATGTACTTTGCATACCATTGATGAAAACGAAAACAAAAAAGATTTTTTGTTTAACAATCGTTTTGAATTAGATGGACAAAAATTTGAAGAACCAAGTGTCAATTTATTTAGTTTTAATAATCCTTTTGGAGCTTGTAAAACTTGCGAAGGTTTGGGAAATGTTATTGGCATAGATGAAGATTTGGTAGTGCCTGATAAAGGTTTATCCATATTTGAAGATGCCATTGTGCCTTGGAAAGGCGAGAAAATGCAAGAATGGAAACATCAGTTTGTACAGATTTCTAGAAAAAATGATTTCCCAATTCACAGATCCTATTTTGAATTGAATGAATCGCAAAAAGATTTTTTATGGCATGGTGGAAAAGATTGGTTGGGCTTAGATGGGTTTTTTAAAGACTTAGAAAAACAAACTTATAAAATTCAATACCGTGTAATGTTAGCTCGTTACCGTGGTAAAACTACTTGTCCTGATTGTAAAGGAACAAGATTGCGCAGCGATGCTAATTTTGTGAAATTGGTGAATGAAAACAAAACTAAACAAATTTATTATTTTCAATGTGAAAATAAATATGCTTGTCTTTCGGTGCTTTTGTTAATGAGCATTGACGATTGTGTAGACTATTTTAAAAATTTAAAATTATCGGAAACACATCAGAAAATTGCCAATCGAATATTGGTTGAAATAAGCAATCGCTTAAACTTTTTACAAAATGTTGGTTTGGGTTATTTGTCGTTAAACCGACTTTCAAATACCTTAAGTGGTGGCGAAACGCAACGTATTAATTTGGCTACTTCATTGGGTTCAAGTTTGGTGGGTTCCTTGTATATTTTAGATGAACCAAGTATTGGTTTACATCCGCGCGATACCGAAAACTTAATAAAGGTATTGCAAAAACTACGTGACATTGGTAACACAGTAGTGGTGGTGGAACACGATGAAGAAATTATGCAAACAGCCGATGAAATTATTGACATTGGTCCCTTAGCGGGAATTCATGGTGGCGAAAAAGTTTCGCAGGGAAATATCGAGTTTATAAAAAATGATACGAATAGCTTAACAGGTAAATTTCTTTCTGGTGTTAAAAAAATAGAAGTGCCAAGTAAACGCAGAAAGTGGAATGATTTTATAGAAATAAAAGGTGCAAGACAACATAACTTAAAAGGCTTTGATGTGAAATTTCCATTACATGCTTTTACCGTTGTTACTGGCGTTTCGGGAAGTGGAAAAACTACTTTAATCAAAAAGATTTTATACCCTGCTATTCAAAAGCATTTGGGTAATTACAGTGGCGAAAAAACAGGTGCGCACGAAAGCATCAGTGGCGATATAAAAACCATTACTCAAATAGAAATGGTGGATCAAAATCCAATTGGAAAATCGAGCAGAAGTAACCCCATTACTTATATCAAAGCTTACGATGCCATCAGGGATTTATACTCGCAATTACCCATTTCAAAAGCACGTGGATTTAAACCACAACATTTTAGTTTTAACGTAGAAGGTGGTCGCTGCGAAACTTGCCAAGGTGAAGGCGAAGTTACCATTGAAATGCAGTTCATGGCAGATATACATTTGCCTTGCGAAGATTGCCATGGGCAACGTTTTAAAGAGGAAGTGTTGGATGCAAAACACAATGATAAAAACATCAGTGAATTGCTCAGCATGAGTGTGGATGAAGCCTTGGAATTTTTTCATGATGAAACAACCATTGCCAATAAAATTAGACCATTGAGCGATGTTGGTTTAGGATATATAAAACTTGGACAAAGTAGTAATACTTTAAGTGGGGGAGAAGCGCAACGAGTAAAGCTTGCTTCGTTCCTTGGTAAACGTGCAAGTTCAGAACATGTATTATTTATATTTGATGAACCAACTACTGGTTTACATTTTAACGATATCAATAAATTACTGACTTCATTTAACGCTTTAATTGATCAAGGGCATACCATTATAGTAATTGAACACAATATGGATGTGGCTAAGTGTGCTGATTATATTGTAGATCTTGGTCCGCAAGCTGGCGATGAAGGTGGAAACCTTGTTTTTGCTGGTTTACCCGAAGATTTAGCAAATAATAAAAAGAGTTATACTGCTCCATATTTGAAAGCGAAGTTGAAGTAATTTTAAACCTGTCAGGTTTAAAGTATAATTTTTTTTCTATATTTGATAAAATAATATTTGCAATGACGACCATTCAATTGAAAACAGAAACATATGAACAAGCTCAAAAAATTGAAGAATTATTGAGTAAAATAAACTTTGTTCACGACATTAAAGTTGAAATAAATGAATTAGATAAATTTACTGTTTCTAAGCTAGAAGAAAGCGCAGAATTATATATTAGTAATCCCACAAGTTTTAAAAACTGGGAAGAAGTAAAAACTGAAATTTTAAGTAAATTATGAGATATAATTTACTAATTTCACCAATTGCAAAGGCTGAAATTTTAGAAAGTACTAAGTGGTATAATGAACAAAAAAAAGGACTTGGTTTAGAATTCATTTCTGAAATAGAGAAATCGATTAGAACTATTGAAAATAAACCAACTCTTTTTGCAAAAATATACAAGGAATACAGAATGGTTTTGATAGATAGATTTCCATTTGAAATTTTTTATTCATTAGAAAGTAATAATATAATTATTCACCATGTTTTCCATTCAAGCAGAAATCCTGAAATTTGGAAAAATAATTAAACCTTGTTTTTGCTGGCTTACCCGAAGATTTAGCAAATAATAAAAAGAGTTATACCGCTCCTTATTTGAAAGCAAAGTTGAAGTAATTTCAAACCTGACAGGTTTTTAAAACCTGTCAGGTTTGAACGATAAAACTTTAAAATAAAATGCTATGAATTCCATTCAAACAAAATCAAACAAACAATCCTATGTTTTATTAGCGAGTTCAGTAATTATTACTTTATTTTTGTTTTATATAGATGAAGGGTATTACAATTTTAAATGGATGTTGCAATTATCCAATTGGTTTGCTTTTTTAATTTATATCATTCCAATTTTTGGTTTTCAATTATTGGCTTTAAAATTAATTGGTAAAATGTTTTCTTCTCAAACTGTAACTATTCTCAGTATAATTATTGGTGCTATTATTGGATTAATATTGGTCATTTACTTATTATCTAAATAATCAGATATTAAAAAACAAAAAAGCCATTTCAAATTATTTGAAATGGCTTTTTTGTTTTATTTGCTAACGGCTTATTAAAAACTAAGCATCAATTTTAGCATACTTAGCATTTGCTTCTATGAATTCTCTACGTGGTGGAACTTCATCGCCCATGAGCATACTAAAAATTCTATCAGCTTCTACTGCGCTTTCTAAATTCACTTGTTTTAAAGTTCTAGTATCAGGGTTCATGGTAGTGCTCCATAATTGTTCAGCATTCATTTCTCCCAAACCTTTATAGCGTTGAATTCCTACTGTGTCGGGGTTTGCGCCTTTGGCAATTCTTAACACCGCATCACTTCTTTGCGCTTCAGTCCAGCAATACTCTTCGTCTTTTCCTTTTTTTACTAAGTATAAAGGTGGTTGAGCAATATAAACATAACCAAACTCCAATAACTCTTTCATGTAACGGAAAAACAATGTTAAAATCAAAGTACGAATATGACTTCCATCCACATCGGCATCCGTCATAATGATAATTTTATGGTAACGTAATTTTGTTAAATTCAATGCTTTTGCATCTTCAGGAGTTCCAATGGTAACACCCAAACCTGTAAACATATTTTTTATTTCTTCGTTTTCGTAGATTTTATGCTCCATTGCTTTTTCTACGTTTAATATTTTTCCACGTAAAGGCAATATGGCTTGGAATACACGGTTTCTTCCTTGCTTAGCAGTTCCACCAGCCGAATCTCCCTCCACTAAGTATATTTCACATTGTGCAGGATCTGTTTCTTGGCAATCTGCTAATTTTCCTGGTAATCCGCTTCCGGTTAATGCACCTTTACGTTGCACCATTTCACGGGCTTTTTTAGCAGCAGCTCTTGCAGTAGCAGCTAATATTACTTTTTGAACTATAAGTCTTGCTTCTTTAGGATTTTCTTCTAAATAATTGGTTAACATTTCACCAACACATTGGTCTACTGCACCAGTAACATCACTGTTTCCAAGTTTAGTTTTAGTTTGACCTTCAAACTGTGGCTCTTGTACTTTTACCGAAATTACTCCAGTTAAACCTTCTCTAAAGTCATCACCTGATATTTCAATTTTTACATTCTTTAATAAACCTTCTTTATCTGCATAGTTTTTTAAAGTACGCGTTAACGCGCGTCTAAATCCTGCTACGTGAGTTCCACCTTCAATGGTATTGATATTGTTTACATATGAATGTAAGTTTTCGGTATAACCATTATTATAAATCATGGCAACTTCAACTGGCACGCCATTTTTTTCACCTTCTACATAAATTGGTTCAGGTAAAATTTTATCGCGTGTTCCATCCAAATACATTACAAATTCTCTTAATCCACCTTCACTATGAAAAGTTTCTTTTTTTGTATTGCCTTCATCATCTGGTCTATCATCGTGTAAATGGATAATAATTCCTTTATTTAAAAAAGCCAATTCTCTTAAACGAGCAGCAATGGTTTCGTATTTATAAACTACTTCAGTAAAAATAGAAGCATCTGGTTCAAAATAAATGGTTGTTCCATTTTTTTGTGTTTCACCTACAACTTTTACATCGTAAAGTGGTTTACCACAGCTATATTCTTGTTGAAATATTTTACCCTCGCGATGAACAGTAGCTCTTAATAAAGTAGAAAGTGCATTTACACAACTTACACCCACACCATGTAAACCACCAGAAACTTTATAAGTATCTTTATCAAATTTTCCACCGGCATGTAATACAGTCATTACAACTTCTAATGCCGATTTATTTTCTTTGGTCATAATTCCTGTTGGAATTCCACGACCATCATCTTCTACCGTAATTGATTCACCTGGATTAATGGTTACAGTAATGTTTTTACAGTAACCGGCTAATGCTTCATCAATGGAGTTATCTACCACCTCATAAACTAAGTGATGTAAACCACGAACTCCTATATCACCTATGTACATTGCAGGACGCTTACGAACTGCTTCTAAACCTTCTAATACCTGAATATTGTCGGCTGAATAATTGCTTTTGTCTTCCATTAAATTGATTAAAAATATTATGATTTAAATAGTTTGTAAATATATGCTTATGCGATTTATTTACCTAAATAAAACGCCATTAAAACGCTTAAGTTTTTCCACAAATTATCACCGAAATTTGATTTCTGATTGGTGATATAAACTTTTTTAAAATTGTTTTTTATTTTATTGAAAAATCTTTTGCTCAAATAATTAACTGAAATGTATATTTGCCAAACATGAAAAGGAATAAATTTTTAGAAACAAAACCCATCAAATGGCTTTACAGAGTAACGCAGCGTACTTCATTTCCTGGAAATAAAAACATTTCTTTATATGCTGTTTTAGAATTTTTTGTACGCTCTGTTTCTAAAAAAGACATTCAAATGCGCAGTTCTGCCTTGTCGTTTACTTTCTTTTTGGCTTTGTTTCCAACTGTTATTTTCTTTTTTACTTTAATTGCATATTTGCCTGTAAAACAGGACCATGATAAGATTTTGATTTTTATTTCTACCTTAATTCCCAAAAGTGCATATGAAACGATTAAAGATACTTTGGAAGATATTTTAAAAAACCAACGTGGCGATTTATTGTCATTTGGATTTTTATCAGCTATTTATTTCTCTACAAACGGATTTCATTCCTTAATGGCTTCTTTGAACAAATACAGTCATATTTCTGAAACCAGGCCTTTTTGGAAGCAAAGAATGGTTGCCATTGGCATGGCGTTTTTTATTTCTATTCTAATTTTAGTTTCTGTAATTTTAATAACTGGCGCTAGCTTTGGTATCAAATGGCTCGACAAAAAAGACATCATTGCGCATTCCATTGCTAAGTTTGGGCTTCAATCCTTAAATTATTTGGTAGCTGCGGGCATTTGTTTAAGTATTGTTTCTGCTATTTTTTATTATGCACCTGCAAAAGCAAGGAAATGGAAATTCTTTTCCGCTGGTGCATTATTTAGTTGTGCCATTATTTTAATTACCACCACAGGCTTTTCTTTTTATGTAAATCATTTTGATGCTTACAATAAAGTATATGGTTCCATTGGAGTATTAATTGTTATTATGATGCTTATTTACATCAATACTTTTATTCTATTACTTGGTTACGAATTAAATGTAGCGCTTGAAATGGCCAATGAACATTATAAAAAACAAAGTGCTTATTTAGCTAGAAAGAAAAATATTATTACTTACCTTGATGATACAATTAAACCCGAATGATCATTGATTTGTTTGAAATAGGCAGCCAAAAATACTATAGTAAATTAGTGGAACAAGCCGACTGTGCTTCATTTAATAATGGTTTGGTTCATCCAGTTTATGCCACCTTTGCCCTAGGAAGAGATGCAGAATGGGCCTGCCGTTTATTTGTGTTGGAAATGAAAGAAGAAGAGGAAGAAGGAATTGGCACATTTTTAAATATCAGTCACAAAAGTCCTGCTTTATTAGGTTCTATAGTTGAATTTACCTCCACTGTTAAAAGCATTCATAAAAACGAAATTATTTGCTCTTTTACAGCCAAAGTTGGCAATAGAATTATTGCCGAAGGCGAACAAGGACAAAAAATTATTGCAAAGCAAAAACTAGAAAAAATTTTTGAAGAGTTGAAATAAGTAATTGGCAATAAGCAATTAGCAATATGCAATAGATAATTAGCAATTTGTCATCTTGATCGCATTAATTGTCATCCAGAGCTTGTCGAAGGAGGCAATGGGCAATTTTAGCACCTAAACACTTAAACACTTAAAAACCTCAACACTTAAACACTTCGAACTTTTTTTCACATAATCAAAATACCTTTTTTATCTATAACATTAATGTGCGCTAAGCGGTTTTTATCAATGCTATTTTCAACAAACACAAACTTACGGTCGTATATTTTTCCATCTAAATAAAAACTAACCCAATATTCATTATTGATGGTAAATAAATCTTCGTGCAAAGGTTCTATTTTTCCATAATCTAATGCGTCAATTTCATGCAACATGTGGCGCAAAACACTGGTTTTTACTTCCTCATTATTGATAGTTCCATAACCTTTACTGCTTATTAAAACGCCATCAATCAAAGCATTGTTAAAGTTAATTAAATATACATTCCAAACCATTTCATTTTCTTCACCTTCTTCATGAATTACCGCCACGCCCAAGCCATCAAATACTGGTTCTATGATATCTTTTAACATATTTTATTTAAAATTTATAAATGAATATTTTGTATTGAGTTGCTGTTGCAAATTAACTATTTGATCTAAATATTTTTGATAACTTATACTTTCGGTATGTAAAGGCTTGTGGTTTACTAACAATAAATATTTTTCAAAATCAACAATAAATTTTTTGGTGTTTTCATCCATGCAAGCGTCCATGAATTTATGCCAAACATATTCAATGGCCAAGTGGTTTGGATGAACCAAATCTTGTTTATAAAAACGATAATCACGTAGCTCATCTATTACTATTTCGTACGCAGGAAAATAAAAACATTCTGAATCATTTTGCTTTACAATATTATAAACTAACTGATGTAAAATGGCTTTGCTTACATTGTTTTCATATAATCCATCGCGAAAATACCTAACAGGACTTATTGTAAAAACTAGTTTAATTTTTGGATTTACTTGTTTTAGTTTTTGGTAAAATAAATCAAATTTAGTTTTTAAATCACTTGCATTTAACAAAGATTTTTCAAATAATTTTCCATCTAATTTATGATTATTAGAAACAAAAGTTTGAGTGGGTAAATATTCATAAACCCAGGCAGAACCAAAGGTTATCATTAAATAATCAGCATTTATTAATGTTTCATGTGCCAATAAAGTTGATTGATTAATTTGTTCAATGACTTGTTCCTTATCGGCTCCCGAAAAACTTCCATGGTGAAGCATGCTATGCCATAACCCATCATTTAATATTAATTCGTTTGCTGTTATTTTATTGTTAAGCAAATACTGATTTAATTGGGTAATGATGGCAAGCGGATTAAACACAATTCCGTTCGGATTTAACAATGTTTTAAACTGATATGTCAACAGTTTTTGAGCCATATTTTCAGCAAAACATGAACCTATAGAAACAATGGAACTGCTTGTATTTATTAGGTTGTTGGATGGTGTTATTTGATAATCTAATTGTAATTTCATTCAAGATTTTTTATTTGTTTTAAAATATTTAATGAATTATTTCCGTTTATTAAATAATTGTTTTTTAAATCAATATTTCAAAGTTCAAATTTATTAAATTCACAGGTGTTTAAAAGTTTAATGATAAATATAATTTCATAAGGTTCATTTTTGATAAAAGCATTTCTAAAAAACGATATATTATGGCAAAGAAAATTGTAGCGAAAAAAGTAGCAAAGAAAGTTGCAGTAAAAAAGGTAATTGCAACTAAAAAAATTGTACCCATAAAAAAAACAATTCCAATAAAAAAAGAAGTGCAACAAAAGAAAATATTTGTATTGGATACTTCTGTAATTTTGTTTGACCACAATGCCATTAAAAACTTTCAAGAACATAATGTAGCCATTCCAATTACAGTATTGGAAGAATTGGATAATTTTAAAAAAGGAAATGACACTATAAACTTTGAAGCCCGCGAATTCATTAGGTATTTAGACCAACTTTCGGGTGAATATACCATTCAAAATTGGATGCCAATCAATGGTGCAAAGCGTGGTCAATTTAAAGTGATCATGAATGAAAAGCCAAAAGGAATTGATGCGCAAATAGTATTTGGAGAGCGCAAGGCAGACCATAAAATAATTAATGCAGCAACAGTGATGAAGGAAGAAAATCCTGATTGTAAAGTGGTGCTAATTACCAAAGATGTGAACCTTCGTTTAAAGGCAAAATCTTTGAATTTAAATGCTGAAGATTATGAAACTGGTAAAATAAAAAACATAGATGGTTTATACAGCGGAAATTCCATTATTGAAAAAGTAAAATCGAGTGTAATAGATGAAATTTATGCAAAAGGATTTATTAATTACGAGTTTGTAATGAAAAAGAAACCCAATGCAAACCATTATTTTATTTTGAAAAATGAAAGGAATTCAGTGTTATGTTATTACGAAGCCGAAACAGAAAGCTTGCGCAGATTAGATAAACAAACAGGACATGGAATTAAACCTAGAAATGCGGAACAGGCCTTTGCATTAAATGCGGTATTAAATCCAAAAGTTAGTTTAGTTACTATTCAAGGAATGGCGGGTACCGGAAAAACTTTAATTGCTTTAGCCGGTGCTTTGCAACAACGTTCCGATTTCAGACAAATATATTTGGCAAGGCCAATTATTCCTTTAAATAACCGCGATATTGGATTTTTACCGGGTGATATCAATTCGAAAATTAACCCATACATGGAACCGCTTTGGGATAATTTGAAAATGATACAAAATCAGTGGAAAGAAACTGATAAAGAATTTCAGAAAATTACTGAAATGGTTAGCAATGAAAAAATCATGATTTCAGCTTTGGCCTATATCAGAGGTAGAAGTTTGTCGAATATTCTTTTCATCATAGATGAAGCACAGAACCTAACTCCATTAGAAGTAAGAACCATAATTACTAGGGCAGGAGAGGGAACCAAAATTGTTTTTACTGGCGATATCCATCAAATAGATACTCCTTATTTGGACTCACAGTCTAATGGTCTTTCTTATTTAATGGATCGTGTAAAAGACAATCCCATGTATGCGCATATTACTTTAGAAAAAGGCGAAAGAAGTGAATTAGCAAATTTAGCCAATCAACTTCTTTAATAAATTAGGAACGAGTTTAAGTAAACAAATGATATATTTGCCAACTTGTTTTAAGTGCTTATGATTTTTTCTTTTTCTGATATCACCACCATTAGTTTAACGCTTTTTGCCATTATTGATGTGGTTGGAGCATTGCCACTAATTATTACTATTAAAAACAAACAACAGCATTTAGATAGCGGAAAAGCTACCCTTGCCGCTGGAGCTTTAATGGTTTTATTCCTGGTAGTTGGCGATAAATTATTAAATATTATTGGAGTTGATTTACCTTCCTTTGCTGTGGCAGGGTCTATCGTAATTTTTATTTTAGGCTTAGAAATGATTTTAGGAATTGATATTTTTAGGCAAGATCCAAACGATTCTAATGGAAGTATTATTCCAATAGCTTTTCCCATTATAGCAGGTTCTGGAACGCTTACTACTATTATTTCCATGAAAGCGGTATATGAATTTCAAAATATTTTAATTGCCATTTTATTAAATTTAGTATTGGTATATGCCGTTTTAAAGTCTACTACTTTTTTAGAAAGAATATTAGGAAAAGCAGGTTTAGGCTTAATCCGTAAGTTTTTTGGAGTTATACTTATTTCAATCGCAGTAAAAATTTTCAAATCTAATTTCTTGTAAATCCAACCATGATATTGAAGTTCTATAAAGCGCAAAAAGCGCATGGTTTATTGTTTATAATTATTGGTTTTATTGCTACCATTATATCTTTACTTTTAGTGATTAATGTGAATAACGTTTTTTCGAAAGGAATAACCTTGCCACTATTTATAATAGGAATATTACAAGTTTCTTTCGGGGTAAATACTTTTAAAAATACACCAATTCATCTATTATTGGTACAAGAATTTGTAAAGGAAAATATAGCTTCCATGGCAAATATTGAAATACCTTTTATTCATAAAGAAATATTGTTTCAAAAGAAAGTGATAAACATATTCTTGTTTTTAATTGCACTCGCAGTTTTATTCCTTTTTGTTTTTAACAATACTTTGTTTTTACAAGGCATAGGAATGGGGCTATTTATTCAATCATTAATTGTAATTACAGCCAACTATTTTGCAGCGCAAAGAAGTCAAATTTATTTGAAATGGCTTAACGATTATTATAACTAAAAAACACATGACATTACCTTCCAACTTAATACTTATTGTATCGCTCATATTACTAATAGTAGTAATTGTTTATTTTTTGTTGCCTAAACTTAATTTGGGTAAGTATGGAAATGCTTATATCAAAACTGCCTTAGCTTGGTTTGCCATTGGATACATTGCTTATGATATGTATAAACAAGATAAAATTTTCGTTGTTATCATGTTAGTTTTAGGAGCATTTGTATTTGGATACACAGCTTTTACCGCCAAAGAAAAGAAATAATATTTAACGAAAAAAAAGCCACCAATTTTTCAATTGATGGCTTGCTATTTATTTCTTACAAAGGCCTAATAAATCATCGTAGTTTCCTTTAAATACGTTAAAGTCTACGCCACCTCTTATTCCGTTTACTTTTCCTTTTTCATTGTGTTGCCAAAAGTTCCAAGTAGTAGTTTTTTCGTTCAAATCTAATGTTTGATAATGAGCAATCCAGAAAGGATATTTTTCAAATTCTTTACCTGAAAAATAATTTTTATAGAAAAAATAATTGGTATAAATAATTGGAGTAATTCCATAATGGCGTTCAGTTAAAACTAACCAACGTTTTACTTTTGATTTTAAAACTGCCGGACTTGCACTTCCTTTTATTTCAATGTCTAAAACTGGGGGTAAATCTTCTCTATCTAATTTTACTTTACTGAAGAAAAAATTGGCTTGTTCTTCTGCTGTTAAATGCGGTCTAAAAAAATGATAAGCACCTCTTAAAATGCTATTTTTTTTACATTGTTTCCAATTATAATCAAAATAATCATCACCAACTGTTCTTCCCTCAGTGGCTTTAATGAATGCAAATGAAACACCAATTTGATCGTCAAACATATTTGACACAGCCTCCCAATCAATATCGCGTTGATGGCGACTAACATCTATTCCATGAATTTCATAATTACCAGGTAAATTTATTCCAAAACCAGGGTAACTTGGCGATGTAATTCCTAATCGTTTGGTAATGGTATTACAAACTGCTTTGGCTGGAGGGTATGAAATTAGTAAAAAAACTAATGCCAAAAACACAAATGCCAAAAAGCTATTGGATAATATTTTTATTGATTTCATGGATGATTAAATTAATACCTTCAAATATAAAACGAATAAATGATGATACTGATGCAAACTAACCAATAATAAATTAGTATTTTATGTTGATTGTCTAATTCAATGTACTAAAAATCGTTTGTATTAATTAAACGATTTATTTTATTCTACAATAATTTTATGTGTTGAATGCGAATTATTTTCATCATAAATTTTTATAAAATAAATACCCTTATTCAATGCAGATATATTCAACTGAATATTTGATTTATTAATATAGTTGATTCCATCAACATTTACTTTTTTACCTAAAATATCATACATATCAATATCAGATTTACTCAAGTCGTAATTTGAAGCAATGAATATATTTGTTTTTGCAGGATTAGGATAAATTTCAATTGTTTTTGCAAAATTCTTAAAATCAGCAACACTTACATTTTGAACATTAATATATCCTGATTTTGTAACAGTAACAAGCGTTGTTAAATAACTTGCAGTTAATGATACTGAATAACTTCCTGCAGCATTAAATTTAACCACTGGATTTTTACTAGCACTTGTACCCGTTACAAAAGTTACTGTAGCGGGTGTAAATAACCACTTATAAGTAGTTGGAGTTGCTGAGCTATTATCTGTAAACGTAACATTTTCGCCAACTGAGGCATTGGTTTTGTCTGCACTAAAGTTAACAACAGGAGCGGGATTAATTGTTACATAATTTGATCTAATGGTATCGTCTTGTCCACCTTCATATATAACTTTTAATTTAATGGTATAAACACCAGTAGCATTAAATATAACTCTAGGATTATTGGTTGTTGCACTAGTACCACCAACAAATGAAACTGTATTTGGTGTAATAGTCCATTGGTAAGATTTTGGACTGCCTGTGCTTGTACTTGTTAAATTAATTGTATCTATCACTGTTGCTGTAGTTCTATTTGCATTAAACTTAGCAGCACTATAAAATGCTTCTGGTCTGTTTATGTCTTTATACCTAATAGTTAAAGCAGCAGCTAATCCTGTAGTTTGGGTAATTTCTAAAATTGGATAATGTTCGTTTTTAGCATACCAAGTAAAAATAGTTCTGTTATTAGGAATTGGTATTTTGAAAGTAGCAACCTCAATTGTATCTGTTTCAGTAATATTAGTTCTAATTCTAATGCAATTAAACTGTCCATAAGGTGTTTTTATCAAACCCCAACCATCTACTTTTGTAACTCTTCTACCTTGTTGTGAAATTCCTCCAACCGAAGGAATGGTAGCTGTGCCTTTAAAATATGTTGTATCTCTATCTCCAAAATTCAAAGGAAATTTATAAACGGTATCTCTTGGGCTAAAATTTATTGCTAATGGAATTCCTGAAACAGTAATACCCCGTCCCATTAAAACATTTGCAGCACTTGTATTTTTATAAAAACCATAAACGTTTTCAATTTTTATTCCTGAAACACTTCCAAATCCTGCTAACGCATTTAAAGCATCATCTTTTAAACCATATGTTGCAGCATTTAATAAGCCAAATTGTAATACATAAGGAGTAGCTGTAGGTGCATAAAATTTTTCTATATCTTGGGTAACAGGTTTTAAATTTGTAAAATCCCAAATGGTATCAACTCCAGTTTTAGCTGCTTGCGCTGCAGTAATTCCAACAGTTGTTTCGCTGTATCTCATGGTATCATTCACTCTGGGAATATCAGAACTTAAAATACTGATTTGAGCAAAACTCAAACTACTTATTAAAAGGTAGATAGATGTAAAAATTGTTTTCATATTTTGGTTT
Organism: uncultured Bacteroidota bacterium; assembly: GCA_903888395.1. GTDB lineage: Bacteria > Bacteroidota > Bacteroidia > UKL13-3 > UKL13-3 > JAAFJM01. The sequence continues at coordinate 19,413 of CAISTO010000070.1, forward strand.
TTGTTGAGTGCAATTTAAAGTTATTATACCAAAAATAAAAATGGTGAAGAAATACTTTTTATTATTTTTACCATTCAAACTTTAAATAAATTACATTTGCCGTGCAAAATGTTCTATCGCGTTACACCTGTGTAATGAGGAAAGTCTGGGCAACACAGAGCAGCATACTACCTAACGGGTAGGCTTTTAACGTAAAAATTAATTGACAGACAGTGCTAAAGAAAATTAAACTACCTGAGTTTTTTGTATAAAAATTTAGGAAAAGGTGAAAAGGTGGTGTAAGAGACCACCGGGTAAATGGTAACATTTATTGCAAGGTAAACCTTATGCGTTGCAAGGTCAAATAGGTTGTACCGAGTTTCGGCTCACAAGGCTGCTCGTCTTGATGTACAATGGGTAGACTGCAATAGACTATGTTAGTGATAGCATGGCAAGATAAATGATAGAATTTGTTTCATCGAAAGATGAAATAAAACAGAACCCGGCTTATAGTTTTGCAAAAAAACGGCTTTTTAATTTATTAAGAAGTCGTTTTTTTTATTGCTTGTTATAAACACCTAAAAAAAATTAGTAAACCTTTTTCTTATTTAAGCGTTCAAAATACTAATTTGCGCAACTATTTAAAATTATTAAAAAAATAAAATATGCTTAATATAAAAGTACCATCAGTTGGAGAATCAATCAGTGAAGTTGTTATAGCTCGTTGGAATAAAAAAACTGGTGATTATGTGGCAATGGATGAATTGCTTTGTGAATTAGAAAGTGATAAAGCTACTTTTGAGTTAAATGCTGAAAAAGCGGGTATTTTAACTACCAAAGGAAACGAAGGCGATACCATTAAAGTTGGTGACACTATTTGTTTGATAGATGAAACTGCTGCTAAACCAGAAGGTTCAAAGGCAGAAGTTGAGTCAATAAAACCCAAAACAGAAACTGCGAAGCCAGTTGCTATCAATGAGCAGCCAGAAGCTAATAAACCATTTCCAAGTGTTGCCGCTGCAAAAATATTAGCAGAAAAAGGAATAGATGTAAAAAATGTAAAAGGTACGGGAAAAGAAGGTAGAATTACAAAAGGTGATGCTTTAAATGCTGAATTAAAAGTTACAACAAACGAAACAAAAACCAGGAATGAACGCGTTGAAAAAATGACTTCATTGCGTAAAGTTGTTTCTAAACGATTGGTTGCTGTTAAAAATGAAACAGCTATGTTAACTACATTTAACGAAGTTGATATGAAGCCAATAATGGATTTAAGAAATCAGTTTAAAGCTCAGTTTAAAGAAAAGCATGGTGTAAATTTAGGTTTCATGAGTTTTTTTACAAAAGCTGTTACGGTTGCTTTAAAACAATTTCCATCTGTAAATGCATACTTGAATGGTGAAGAAATTATTTTTCACGATTTTTGTGATATTTCAATTGCGGTTTCCGCACCAAAAGGTTTAGTAGTTCCTGTGATTAGAAATGCTGAAAGCATGAGTTTAGCAGAAATTGAAAGTGAAGTAGTTCGATTAGCAGGTAAAGCCCGCGATAATAAATTAAGTATTGAAGAAATGACTGGTGGAACATTTACCATTACTAATGGTGGTGTTTTTGGTAGCATGATGAGTACGCCAATTATTAACGCTCCGCAATCTGCTATTTTAGGAATGCATAATATTATAGAACGTCCTGTGGTTAAAGATGGACTAATTGTAGCTAGGCCAATGATGTATTTGGCATTAAGCTACGACCATAGAATTATTGATGGAAGAGAATCAGTAGGGTTTTTAGTAAAAGTAAAACAATGTTTGGAAAATCCTACTTTGCTATTAACGGAAGGAAATGATCCTAATAAAATGATTTTAGGTTTATAGTATTCTAAAAACATAAAAAAAGCGATTTGAAACTCAAATCGCTTTTTTTATGTTTTTAATTTTAATAACCATCTCCATCTAATAAGTTTCCAAGTCCACCTAAAATACTGCCTTGCTCTTTTCCTCCACTTGAACCATATTGTAATATTCTTCCAGCTAATCGGCTAATAGGTAAAGTTTGAATCCAAACTTTTCCTGGTCCTCTTAAAGTTGCAAAAAATACGCCTTCTCCTCCAAATAAAGTGTTCTTAATTCCACCTACAAATTGAATGTCGTAATCTATATCTTTTGTAAATGCAACAATACAACCTGTATCAACTTTTAGCATTTCTCCCGGTTGTAATTCACGCTCTTCAACGTGACCACCAGCATGAACAAAACATAGTCCATCGCCTTCCAATTTCTGCATAATAAATCCTTCGCCACCAAATAATCCAGTACCCAGTTTTTTCTGAAATTCAATGCCAACTTGAACACCTTTTGCAGCGCATAAAAAAGAATCTTTTTGACAAATAACTTTTCCACCTAAACGTAACAAATCTAATGGAATAATTTTACCTGGATATGGAGCTGCAAATGTTACTTGTTTTTTTCCTTGACCAATATTAGTATAAGCAGTCATGAATAAACTTTCGCCAGTTAAAAGGCGTTTGCCCGCACTAAATATTTTACCCAAAACGCCACCAGTTTGTTCACTTCCATCACCAAAAATGGTTTGCATTTGAATGCCATCATTCATCATCATAAAACTTCCTGGTTCGGCCATTACAGTTTCATTAGGGTCTAATTCAATTTCTACACATTGCATTTCACTACCAAAAACACGGTAGTCTATTTCGTGGTTATAAGACATATTTATTGATTTATTGATTTGTTGATTTATTGATTTGTTGATTTGTTTAATGTTGGTACAATAATAAAATTATCATTTCATAAATGTTATCATTTTGTCCTAATATTTTTACTTTTATTTGTAAATAATATTTAAAAGGATAAAATAAAATGAAAACGGCAATTATAGCAGGTGCATCAGGTTTAATAGGAAGCCAATTATTAAATAATTTATTAGAAAATAATCAATATGATAAAATTATAGCATTGCTTAGAAAAGAAATTCCTTTTCATTCTCCAAAGCTTTTACAAGTAATAGTTGATTATAATAATTTAGAATCAATAAATGATTATTTAAAATGCGATGACGTATTTTGTTGTTTGGGAACAACCATAAAAAAAGCTGGATCGCAAGATGAATTTTATAAAGTAGATTTTCAATATTGTTTAAACCTAGCAATTGAAACACATAAAAATGGTGCAAGCAATTTTTATTTAGTAACAGCATTAGGTGCTAATGCAAATTCAAAAGTGTTTTATAATAGTGTAAAAGGAAAATTGGAAAATGCTATTCAAAATATTGGATTCAATTCATATTATATTTTTCGTCCATCTATTTTATTAGGTAATAGAAATGAATTTAGATTAGGAGAAAAAATCATGCAAATGATCATGAAACCATTTTCAAAATTAATGTTTGGAAGCATGAAAAAATATGCTGCTATTGAAAGTAAACAAGTAGCAAAAGCAATGTATTGTTTAGCTGTTTCAAATAATAAAACAGGAAAACAAATTATAACAAATGAACAAATGTTAGCTTTATAAATCATTCAAAATCTAACATTTTTTTGCATCTAGCAACGGGCTGTTTCTATTTAAATAAAACTCTATACTTCATACTTCATACTTTCCCGATGTGTCGGGACTTCATACTTTATAATTTCCCGATGTTTCGGGACTTCATAATTCATACTTCATAATTCATACTTCATAATTTACAAAATCATTTTCCTTAACATATCAAGAGCCATTAAACTAGTTCTTAAAATGGTTCTTTCTCTGTTATCCCCCATGTTATATTTCTTAGCAATTATTTCATTTTTATTTGCGATAGCAATCCAAACTGTACCAACAGGTTTTTCTTCAGAGCCACCGTCAGGACCAGCAATACCGCTTGTTGCAATGGCATAGTCTACATCAAATTTATTAAGAATTGTTTGCGCCATTTGTTTAACACATGCTTCGCTTACAGCTCCAACATTTTTTAAAATTTCATCACTCACATTTAATTCAAGTGTTTTTATTTTATTGTCATAACTAATAATACTACCTTTATAATAAGATGAACTTCCAGCAATAGAAGTTATTTGATGTGCAATAAATCCACCAGTACAACTTTCAGCGGTAGCTAAAGTTTTGTTTTTTTCTTTTAATAATTTACCTACTACCTCACTTAAATTATCATTGTCTTCACCATATATATATTCACCAATTCTTTCATAAAAGAGATTACAAATTTGACTAACTTCATGTATTAATTGTTCTTTATTGTTTCCATGTGCGCTTAGTCTAAGCCTTACAGTACCAACAGACGGCAAGTATGCAAGCTTGATATAACTTGGTAAATTGTTTTCAATATCTTTTATTTTTTCTGCTAAAAAACTTTCACCAATTGAACATGTTTGTAATGTTCTATGATAGATAGTAGGAAGATCAAATTTTTGTTTCAATAAAGGAATTACTTCTTCATCAAAAATTACTTTCATTTCGAATGGTACACCAGGCAATGAAATAAATATTTTATTGTTTACATCAAACCACATTCCTGGAGCAGTACCACTTCTATTCCATAATGTTTTACTATTCGATGGTACTAAAGCTTGTTGTAAATTGATATCAAGCATTGGCATTTTTCTCATTTGAAAAATATGAGTAACCCATGCTAAAACTTTTTCATCAGTTACTAAATTCGTATTGAAATATTCACACAATGTTTTCTTTGTTATATCATCTTTTGTTGGACCTAATCCTCCAGTTAAAATAATTATATCACTACGTAATTCAGCATCATGTAAACAGGCTAAAATTTGTTCTTTACTATCACCACATGCTGTACGTTGGTATAAGCTAATGCCCAATAAACTCAACTGTTGGCCAAGCCAAGCACTATTTGTATCTATTACCTGTCCAATTAATAATTCATCACCTATTGTTATTATCTCTGCTTTCATAATTTGTTATAAATATATAATTACGCTGTTATAATTATGTTGGTTCAACATTACAAATAATTTATTTTATATTCATGTTACATTTTATAAATTATTA
>CAISTO010000071.1 GCA_903888395.1 uncultured Bacteroidota bacterium
ACCAGAATCAACATTAAAAGTTCCACCAGCACTAGGAATATTTTGAGCCCCATTTACTTGGCAGGCAAAAACAGGAAATTCTTGCCCGTTGGTTGTGTTTAATCCATAAGTCCCAATGATTATAGAATTTTGACCACCAACCAGTGTGGTTTCTAAATAATCTTTACCTGTAAAAATATTAGCGTCCAATGTTCCTAATATTTCTTCGCCGCTATAATTGATAAAACCATATCTAAATTTATAAGCATAAAGGCAAGTTGTTGTTAAACCTGCACCCGTAGTTGTAGCACCTCTGATAGATTGACCACTAAAGTTATAAGGCCCAGTAATACCAGTAGCACCAGAAGGAGGCAAAACTCTCGGCATCCCAGCTCTAAAAACTGCTTTCCCATCGTATTTCATAGGGAATCCACCGTCAGTGATATAACAACAGTTATTCAAATTGGTGTATGAAATGCCTTGGTAATTAGAATCGCCAAAATTAGACACTGTAACAGGAAAAGCCACCCCTGAACTATTTGGAGTTGGAACCTGTTCCCAATACCATGAAGAAACAGTGCTATCACCTGCGGCAAGATCAGCTTTAATTGTGCATTTACCGAGATAAGCTTTTTTTGCAGATCCGATAACAGTCGCTCCAAGATCATTGACCACGATGGTCGTGTATCCTGCGGCATTTAATGAAGTTGAAAGTTGCGCTAGTGTCGTTGTGGTTGTAACTGTGAAAGTAGAAATTACGACTTCACTAGAATTTAAAAGATCCAAGTAAAACGTAGTCCCAGTGCCGCTATAATAAAAAGAATAATAAGCAGCAGTGACAACGTTGGTAAATTTCAAGGCATTAAACTTTTTACGTCTTAAAATTCCATCGGTTCCAACGCCTAGAAGTTCAGTAGTAGATTCACCAGTTTCTAAGTTTGTATATTTGTATTCAATAGAACCAGCAGCGCAAGCACTTGAAGCATCATCTCTGTGCTGAAAGCCTTGAGCGTTTTGCAGTTCATCTTGAAAGTTATAACGCATGTTTTTAGACCCTTTGCGGAACGTGCCAGGGTCTTGAAGTAACTTATTTGAACGAGAATCTACGCCCGCAAATCTGTTGTAAAACTTTTCGAGAGTATTAGCCATGGATCACATCCTTATATGTTTTTCCATTTATAATTTTTTGAACCATGCTTGAACTTACGTTAAAAAGATCCGCCATTTTATTAGCTGAAAATTTATTTTTATATTGTCTGATAAAAATTACATCTTCGTCTGATAATTTTCTTTTATTGCTGTTTTTATTATATAAATATTGAGCTGTACCATGATCGTGCCGATGAGATAGATTTTCACTTTGGCTACACCATTTTAAATTTGTGTAATGATTATTTTCTGGGTTTCCATCTAAATGAGCTATGACATATTTAGGATGTGGTTTAGGTCCTAAATAAACATGAGCAACTATTTCATGAACACACACTTGGCGAAAGGTCCATTTAAAACCTTCTACCTTACCTGTATATAAATTAGCTGCTACATATTTAACCCTATTACTTTTTATAAATAAGGTTAAAAATTTCCCTGATTTTTCTGAAAAAATTTGTCCATCTTCTGTAATTTTATAACCTTTGAAACCTGGAATTGGCTGCATTTTATTTCCTTTTTTCAATCAATCTTACAGAAGAATAATTTATAGTCAATATTCACCCAATATAATCTACCAACCCACATAATCAAGATTTGTAAGAGGGATGGCATCAATATCATCTCTAATCGTAGCAAATGACCCACTCAATTTTGTGAAGTAATTATTCATGTCAGTCAAAGCCGCTGAAGTCCAAGAAGATGAGTCACCATATTTAGCCTCATAAACCATGTGCTTCAAAAGATAGCCTTCACAAATATCAACCCACTCA